>DATFGD010000542.1:0-6610 GCA_035249725.1 Burkholderiales bacterium | reverse complement strand
GAGGCCGTGCTTTCCCGGCGGCGCGAAGACGAGACGGCCCTCGCGCTGCTGGCGGCGCACCCGGTATGGCTTTCGTTCTGCGACGCGCAATACGGAGCACCCGCGCGAAGCATAGAGGTGACGCGGGCGCTGCGCGGCGTGTTGAAAGAGACATCGTGCGACACGGTGGTTTTCCCGCTCGGCCTCTTCCACAGCGACCATGAAATGACGCACTGCGCATCGCTCGCGCTCATGCGCGAAGGGCGGCCGCTGCAGTGGCTGTGCTACGAAGACACGTTCTATCGCTGCATACCGGGGCTCGTGCAGCGGCGCATAGACCGGCTCGCCGACCGTCACCGCGTTGCTGCGCCCGTGCTGAACAGCGCGGGACTCACCTCGGCAAAACCGCAGGCGGTCTATTGTTACGCAAGCCAGTTGCGCGCGCTTTCCTCCGCGGGTCGCCCCGGACATCTCGACGCGCTTACGCCGGAGCGCTACTGGCCGTTGAACGTCGAGGAAGCGGCGCTGCACTGATGCACCGGGCGCAGCATTCCAGGGTCTCCGCGGTGATCCTCACGCACAACCGTGCGGAGGAGGTACTCGACACGGTCCGCCACATGCAGGCATTGCCGGAACACCCGCCGCTCGTGGTAGTGGACAACGCGTCGACGGACGGCACGGCGGAGCGCATCGCCGCGAGCTTTCCGGATGTCAAGCTGATACGCCTGCCGAAGAACATCGGCGCCGCCGCCCGAAACGCCGGGGTCAGAAGCGTGGAAACGCCCTATGTCGCGTTCTGCGACGACGATACGATCTGGGCGCCGGGCGCCCTCGCCCGCGCCTGCGACCTGCTGGATGCATGGCCGGGGATCGCCGTGCTGACAGCGCACGTGCTGGTCGGGCCGGAACGGCGCGACGATCCGGCCTGCACCATGATGGATGCAAGCCCGCTGCCTTCCACCGGACTGCCGGGCAAGGCGGTGCTGGGCTTTCTCGCCGGCGCGTGCGTGTTCCGGCGCGAGAGGTTTCTCGAATGTGGCGGCTACGAGCCGCGCTTTCTGATCGGCGGCGAGGAAGCGCTCCTCGCGATCGACCTCGTCGCCCGCGGTCACGTGATCGTGTACAGCAAAGCGCTCACCGTGTATCACTATCCGTCCACGCGCCGCAATGCAACCCAGCGGCAGCGCCACACTGTCCGAAATGCGCTGTGGGTGGCCTGGTTGCGCAGGCCGCTCTGGCGCGCGCTCGCGCGCAGCGCCGATATCTTCAGACGCGCCGGCCCTAAACACGCGACGCTCGCCGGGTTGATCGATGCGGCGCGCGAGCTGCCCTGGGTGCTGCGCAAACGCCGGGTGATTCCGCCGCGCGTGGAGGCGCTGTGCGCCCTGCTCGAGAACCGCGCGCGGGCGCCGCTCGGCCGGCTATGATGCGGGCGCTTTGTCGCTTAGTTTGATGATGGCCCGAAGACTGAGGGCGGTGGCACCCGCGAGCACTTCATCGTAAGCCGGATCCGCGCCACTCACGGCGGCGACGATGCCATTTACGACCACGCCGCCGGCAAGCGGTGAGCCGTGCCCTTCTCTTGCCCAGCACGCCGCCGTGCCCTCGCCGCCGCTGTCCAGACCCGTCTGCCAGCTCACGCGCGCCTTCTTGCGCGCGTACTCGGCATAGTCGGCATCCCACGTGTCGCGCGGCTTGCCGAAGCCGCGTTCCACGAGCACGGCTTCCTCGAAATTGCACTCACCGTAGCGCCGTGTCGGATTCATGACGATCGCGTAGAGGACGCCGCTCTGCCCGACCGCGGTATCGATCGCGGCCTGCTCGAAGAGCGCTGCCACGAATGCGAGCGCGCGCCGCCCCATCTCGGGGTCGATGTCGTTCTCGGAATAGGGCATGTCGTTGCCTTTCGTGCTCGATCGGGAACTGTTTGATAACCCTGTTTACGATGCGAGATGCCGCACCGCGCTCAACAGCTCTCCGGGCTTGACCGGTTTGCCGAGTTGCATCTGAAATCCCGCGAGCAGCGCACGGGTTGTATCTTCGTCGGCGCCAAGCGCGATGGCGGGGATGCGCGCCGCAAGCTCGGTGTGGCGCATTTCCTCCAGCGCCCGCACCTGTCGGATCACGCTGTATCCGTCCTCGTCCGGAAGCGCGATATCTGAAATGAGGACATCCGGCCATTCCGGATAGTTCAACGACTCGAGCGCGCGCAAGGCGTCGGCGGCCCGCCCGTACGTCTGTACGTGCGCACCCCGCGCTTCGAGTACGTGTTGCAGCCTCTGCCGGTCCTCATCGTCGTCGATAAGCACCACCTTGAGGTCGTCCATGCGCGCACTGTCGTCCGGCTCGGCGGATGACAGCGCAAGTGCGGGCGGCGTGACGAGCGGCGGCATATGCGGTCTGAGCGGCAGCGTCATGGTGTAGGAACTGCCGGGCACATCGGTCACTTTGACCGCCACCAGGTGGCCGCCGTGCTGTTCGGCTATGGCACGCGCGCGCAGGGCATCGATCGACCTGGCCATCGAAGCGCCGCGCCAGCCCGGCTCTCCGGTCGCCGTGGGCGACCCGGTATCGGTTACGGTGAACCGTGCCTCGGTGTCGGTTTGTTCCACCCGGATCTCGACACGGCCTCCGGCGGCAGTCCCGTGTATTGCATTCGCACAGATATCCCACACCGCCTGCTGGATGAGACTCGGATCCCCCACGACGCGCGCATCGGAAGAAACGACGGCGTAGAGATTGATGTGTTTCGCATCGATTTCGGCGCGGAGCCCGTCGACGACGCTGGCCGCGACGGCGGCGAGATTCATCGGTTGCAGTGCGAGCTTTCTCTGCACGCGTTGCAACTCGCGCGCCTTCTGCTGCACCGACCACATCTGGGCATAAATGCCGCCTTGCTCGAGCAACGACGCGTGTGTGCCGCGCTCCACCACGCGCCCATGCTCCAGCACCAGAATCTCGTTGGCACCGACGATCGTGGACATGCGGTGCGCGATCACCAGCGTCGTGCGGTTTTCCGCGATCCGATCGAGTTCGGCCTGGATCGCCTGCTCCGCGCGGGCGTCGAGCGCCGAAGTGGCCTCGTCGAAGATGATGATCGGTGGATTCTTGAGTATCGCGCGCGCAATGGCGATCCGCTGCTTTTCGCCGCCGGAAAGCTTGAGTCCGCGCTCGCCCACCACTGTCTCGTACTGCTCGGGCAGCGCCACCACGAAATCGTGCACACGCGCGGCCCGCGCCGCGGCGAGGACTTCTTCGCGGCGCGCGTCCGGATGGCCGTATGCGATATTGAAGAAAATGGTTTCGTTGAAGAGCACCGTGTCCTGCGGCACGATACCAACAGCGTCGCGCAGGCTTTTTTGCGTGACATAGCGGATGTCCTGGCCGTCCACCTCAATGCCGCCCTCGTTCGCCTCGTAGAAACGCAGCAGCAGCCGCGCGATCGTGGACTTGCCCGAGCCGCTGCCGCCCACGACAGCCACTGTCTTCCCTGGCGCGATGCGAAACGCGATATCGTGCAGTATGCGGCGGCTCGGGTCGTAGCCAAAACTCACATGGCTGAACCGCACTTCTGCGTTGTGGACGGTGAGCGGGTGCGAAGCGGGGAAGTCCTTGATCTCGGGCTGTTCCTCCAGAAGCTCGAACAGGCGCTCGATGTTAATGAGGGCATCCTTCGCCTGCCGAAACACAAAACCGAGCGCATTGAGCGGCAGGCACACCTGGATCACGTAAGCGTTGACGAGTACGAGATCGCCGACCGTCATCGTGCCGTTCACCACCTTGACGCTCGCATAGAGCATGATGGTGGCAACGCCCAGCGCAATGATGCCGCTCTGGCCGATGTGCAGCGCAGAGAGGCGCCGCTGATTGCTGACGCCCGCCTCCACCCAGTCCTGCATGATCGACCCGAAGCGCCCGCCTTCATAGCGTTCGTTGGCGTAGTACTTGACTGCCTCGTAGTTGAGCAGACTGTCCACGAGCCGGCTGTTCGCGCGCGAGTCGAGCTCGTTGAGCGCCCGCTGATAAACCATGCGTCGCTCGGTGAACGCCACCGTGAACGTGGTATAGACGGCGAAAGTGACGGCGATGATGGTGGTCGGCCAATACCCGTAGTTTCCGGCGATGATCGCCATGACCGCTGCAATTTCTACAAACGTCGGCACAATCGTGAAGAGCGCGACACCGAAAAGAAAGCCGATGCCTGCCGTGCCGCGCTCCACTTCCCGCGTCAGCCGCCCGGTCTCCCGGCCCATATGAAAGCGCGGCGTCAAGTCGAGCAGGTGCCCGAACACGCGCGCCGTGAAATCGGCGACCGTCTGCTGCGTCACCCGTGAAAACACGAGGTCGCGCAATTCCCCGAACAGCGTGCCCCCAAAGCGCAGCAGGGCATAGACGACGAGCATGACAACCGGCAGCGCGTAAGTCGCCTGGCGCTCGCTGAAGCCGTCGATGATTTCTTTCAGCGCGAGCGGCACGGCGATCGTCGCCGCCTTCGCCAGCATGAGGAGCGCGAGCGCAGCCAGTATGCGCCGGCGAAACCGCCATGCCGAAGCCGCCAGCACCCGCAATACGCTGCGTCCGGTGGAGCGGTCGGAAGACATGGTGTAAGTCAGCCGCCCGGTGCAAAGCAAGACACCGGGCACGCAACGGCGCGATTTACGTAATGCCGGGGAAGACTGCGCGCTCGGCCGCTATGGCTGCGGGCGCATCCAGATGCAGGCGTTCATCGAAGTACGCGATGGTACGTTGCAGTCCTTGCCGCAACGGAATACGTGGCACCCAGTGCAGCACCGCTTTGGCGATTTCGATGTCGGGACAGCGCCGTTCCGGGTCATCATGCGGCAGCCGCTCGAAAACGATGCGTGAACCGGTGCCCGTCATCTCGACAATGAGCTGCGCCAGCTCGAGCATAGTGCACTCTTTGGGATTGCCGAGATTGACCGGCCCGCCAAAGCTGTCCGGCGTGTCCATGAGGCGCGTCATCGCGTCGATGAGATCCGTGACGTAGCAGAAGGACCGCGTCTGCATGCCGTCGCCGTAGACGGTAAGCGGCCGCCCGCGCAACGCCTGCACGATGAAATTGGAAACGACGCGCCCATCGTCCGGTTGCATGCGCGGGCCATACGTGTTGAAAATGCGCGCGATCTTCGTCACCACGCCATAGTGCCGGCGGTAATCGCTGAACAGCGTCTCGGCGCAGCGTTTGCCCTCGTCGTAGCACGCCCGCAGGCCGACCGGATTGACGTGTCCCCAATACGTTTCGTTCTGCGGATGGATTTCGGGAGATCCATACACCTCGCTCGTGGAGGCCTGCACGATGCGCGCGCCGGATCGCTTTGCGAGTTCGAGCAGGTTGAGTGCGCCCAGCACGCTCGCCCTGAGCGTCCGGACCGGGGCGGCCTGATACTGCACCGGCGAGGCCGGACACGCCAGGTTGTATATGACATCCGCCTGGATATCGAGCGGCTGCGTGACGTCGTGACGCCGGAACGCGAATCCGCGCTCGCCGTGGAGGTGTGCAATGTTGTCCCGGGTGCCGGTGGAAAGATCGTCCACGCAGAGCACCTCGTGGCCCGCTTTCAGCAGGCGTTCGCACAGATGCGAGCCGAGAAATCCTGCGCCGCCGCTCACCAGAATTTTTTTAGTAGACATCGGTCGAACGCCTCAAGCAAGCCCTGTGCCGGCTCACAGCCGGGCCACGGATATGAACGCAGCCTCCCAGTCGTGCACGAAGCGTTCGATGCTGAAGCGGCGCATGGCATAGGCCCGGCCTGCCTGACCGAGTCGCTGCGCGTGCTCGGGGTCCGAAAGCAGCCGGTTCATGTGCTCGATCAGCGTATCGACGCGCGTATCGGCATAGCCGTTCACGCCGTTTTGCACGACCCTTGCCATCTCCGTCGTGGCGAGCGCGACCACCGGCATCCCGGCCATCATCGCTTCGATCACCGCGAGACCGAGGCTCGTATAGCGGATGGGGTTGAAGAGAAAACGGTACTGCGCCGCGAATTGCGCAAGCTCGGCATGCTGGATTTCGCCGAGACCGCCGCTCTCTTGCGCGCCCATGCCGATCAAATCCAGCGGCACGCGAGTGCGCACGTACTCGAACACGTCTGCGCCGAGCCGCCGGCCGCGCCGGGCAAGATGGTTCACGATGACCAGCCCGCGCGGCACGTCTCCGCGATACCGAACCCGCTCCGGCGCGATGACGCCATGCTCGATCACGCGCGTCGGCGTGCGGCCGCTGTCCCACATCAGCTGGTTGTAAGGCGTGACGTGCACGAGCAGCATGTCCGGGTCGTCCACGGGATGGCGCGTATCGGTCGGATGCCGGCAAGGCGGATCGTGCTCGAGATAGATGCGCGGCAGCCGACGCTGCGCCTCGGTGAGATACTCGTACTGGTCGTGCAGATACTGATGATCGTCCTGAAACACGATGCAATCGAGCGGTTGCGCTGCAGCGCACTCGACCGGCAGGTCGTGAACGTTCGGCCCCCAGGGTAGATGACCCCACCGGCCCGTGTAGCCGGGCGGGCGCCCGGGCTTGGACAGCACGTAGAACTCGTGCGGCGCCTGCGTAAGGTAATAGAGGTAGCTGCCGTGCGTATGCCACGTGAGAATTTTCAGCGGACGC
>DATFGD010000541.1:0-8478 GCA_035249725.1 Burkholderiales bacterium | reverse complement strand
CGTCATGACACCGCGGTTGCCCCCGATGAGGGTATACGAAACGTTTTCGGCCAATGCCGCTTCACTGAGACCGTCGCTCCAGTCGATATACCAACGGTCTATTGCCTGCTGCTTGAGCCATAGCTCCGCCAAGGACGGGTGATCGGGTGTGTTGCGGGCGGTAAAGCCATGCTCTCGCCCCTCCAGATGCGCCTGCCAGATGATATCGATCACGTAGTTGTGGTTGAGCGTATGCACCATGTTTTTGAAGAGGCTCTGCCGCGCCTTGGTTGCTTCACCTTCGGGCAATGCGGCCACCGCCTCGAAAATTGCGCGGTTGGCCCACGCGTTGTAACGGCTGAGCTTGCGGGCGCTGCGGCTGGCGATCATGGCGGGCTCCGGAGGTTTCTGTTGCAGCCTAATGTTACACAATTGCCTGCCGCCGATGCGGTGTTCCTTTTTGAAGTTACGCGGCTTATCATGGCCTCCCTTTCACGACGAGCTTGCAGGACGAGGAGATCAGGATGGCAGGTGACGCAACACAGGTGCTCGCCCGATTCGCCGCGACGCTGCGCTATGAGGACATTCCCGACGGCGTCCGCGAGTATTGCAAGGATCTGCTGCTGGACGCCCTCGCGTGCGCGGTGGCCGGGCACGACGGCGAAGAAACGCACCAGGTGCACGCGCTGGCGGCGGCGCTGGCGCAATCGAGCGAGTCCAGCATTATCGCCGGGACGCGCCTCTCGCTTGCCGGGGCCGCGCTTTTCAACGGTTACCTCATCACCGCGGTGACCATGTGCGACGTTCACCGCTCCACGCTTACGCATATCACGCCTGAAGTCGTGCCGCCGGCACTCGCCATTGCCGAACGCGACGCACTCAGCGGCCGCGACCTGCTGGTTGCGCTCGCCGCGGGCTTCGAGACGACGACACGCATCGGCATCGGGCTCGATTTCCCGGCATTTCGCTCGCGCGGCTGGCACGGGCCGGGTGTCATCGGCCCATTCGGATCCGCCGCGGCGGTCGGCCGCTTGCGCGGCTTTGACGAAGAAACGATGGCGCGCGCCTTCGGACTCGCCGGCAGCCAGTCGGCCGGCACCTTTGCGGCATGGGGCACACCGACGGTCAAGTTCCACCAGTGCCGCGGCGCGCTGTCCGGGTTGATGGCTGCATTGCTTGCTGAGCAGAAATTCGTCGCGACGCGCGAGTTTCTGACCGCCGCCGATGGCGGCCTCTATTCGACCTACACCAACGGTGGCAAACCAGAGGCCGCGACCGCAGATCTCGGCCACCGCTGGGAAGTGGAGCAGGTCGCATTGCGCTTGTGGCCTTCCGCTTCAGCGGTACAAGGCGTCATTACGGCGATGTTCGACCTTGTGGAGAAACACGCTGTTCTGCCGGAGCGGGTCAAGCGGCTCCGCGTCGTGGTGGGCAAGACGGCATATGACATGCACGGCATCTTTCCGCGTTACCAGGGCAAGTTCGAAGCCCTGCTTTCCCTGCACTACGTTGCTGCGGTTATCCTGCATGAAAAGCGGCTCACGCTCGCACAGTTCGAGCCCGAGCGTTACAACGATCCCGCGTTGCGCCGGTTCGCCGCGGAACAGGTCGACGTCCAGTGCGATCCCGCGCTCACCGGCGTGCAGAGCATCGTCGAAGCCGAAATGGTGGATGGAACAAGGCTTGCGGTGCGGTGCGATCACGCGCGTGGCTCGCCGGAAAATCGCCTCGCGCGTGCGGAACTGGAGGACAAGTTCCGCACCTACGCCCGACCCCGGCTTCCGGAGCTGTCCGTCCCGCAGGTGATCGACGCGGTATCGAATCTGGAGAAGCTGGCCTCGGTCCGATCTCTTATGGACATGCTGCGGGTCGAGGCGCAGCCCGCGCTACGCAAATCAGCGGCAGCATAGCGCGCATCGCCGGCTCGGCGTTTCGTATCGCAGTGACCCGTCCGGGTGGAAGGTGCACCCGCGCATGACCCGCTGGGAGAAGGTATTGGTGATCGCGCTGCCGGCTGCGCTGGCCTTGAGCGTCGCCTGCAGATTCATCGATCACACCGATCGCGAGTATACGTACTGGATCAATCTCTATGGCGAGAGCATCGCGTGGCTGGAAGCGCGCTGCGAGGAACTCAATACGCCGGGCGCGTGCGGTACGGCCCAGGACAGGCGTTCGTTCCTGACCTCACTCGAGTCGTACCGCGACGGCGTCAAGGCGTGGTGGCGGCCGGCGCTCGTGCTCACTGCCATCGCCTGGACAGCGGTGCTCGCCTCGCTCGTGGTCGTGCTGTGGCAGTTCCTGCGCCGCCGGCACTGAGCGGGCCGCGCTGCTAAACTAGAACCTATCTAGCGAGCGCCTCATTTACCGCACGACATCATGTCAGCTCTGGCCAACGACCCGTTGATCGAGATTTCCGGACTCAAATTCGCCTACGGCCCACGCGAGATCCTGAAGGGCGTCAATCTCAAAATCCATCGCGGCAAGGTCGTCGCAATTCTGGGTACGAGCGGGTCCGGCAAGACGACGTTGCTGCGCATGGTGGGCGGCCAGCTGCGGCCCGACGAGGGTTACGTCAAAGTCGCGGGGCAGACCGTGCACGAGCTCGACGATGCGGCGCTCTATCTCCTGCGTCGCCAGATGGGCATGATGTTCCAGATGGGCGGACTCTTTACCGACATGTCGGTATTCGAAAACATCGCTTTCCCCATGCGCGAGCGGACCGACCTGCCTGAAACGGTGATCCGCGACCTGGTCCTGATGAAACTTCATGCGGTGGGGTTGAGTGGGGCGCATCGCCTGATGCCCGGCGAGCTTTCCGGAGGGATGGCACGCCGCGTTGCGCTGGCGCGCGCGATCGCGCTTGATCCGATGCTCATCATGTACGACGAGCCGTTCTCCGGGCTGGATCCCATCTCGCTCAATGTGATCGCGAATCTCATCCGCAGGTTGAACGACGCTTTGGGCGTAACGTCCATCGTCGTCACGTATGACGTGGTCGAGTCGCTCAAAATCGTCGATTACGTGTACTTCATTTCGAACGGTGTCGTCGCGGCGGAAGGTACCGCGGAAGAAATGATGGCGTCGGAAGATCCGTTCGTACGCCAGTTCGTGCACGCGCTGCCCGACGGCCCGGTCGCCTTTCATTATCCGAGCAATCCCTATCACGTCGACTTGCGGCTCGCCGGAACCGGCGTCTAGCCCGCACGGGCTCGCCGAGCCGGTGCGCCGCTCACTCCGTTCGCGTCACACGCCGGTCTTATCGTCGCCCCGTCCCAAGCCGAGATCCGGCTGCGCCCCTTTGTCGTAGATCAGCACGTTCCCGTCCACACGCGCCAGCCGGTTGAGCGCATGGCGCTGCGGCGCGCCGGCGGAAACGATGTGCAGCACCGGGATGGCGCGCGCGACCAGGCTGTCCGCAATGAGATAGCGGTGACAATGCCAAGGCAGGCGCTCGGCGCACATGATCGCGGTAGGCTTCTCGCCCGCGAGCCGGATCACGCGCTCGAGCCCCTCTTGAAACGCCGACCGCATCATGTGGTCGGCGTACGCACGGAAGCTCGCATTCCGGAGCGCTGAATTGGGCGAACCGAGCGCCGGCCGCCGGCGACCGCCCAATGCAACGCCCTCCCAGAGATACTCGATGCGCGCTTCACCGAGCGCGCGTCCCAACGCTTCCCGCGCGAATTGGGGGTGGCGGCGGGACCCTGGAAAGGCACGCACGTCCACCAGGCGTTCGATCCGCGCCTGCTGCAGCAACGCAACAAATTCATCTGCCGCGCGATTGCCATGACCGATGGTATGAACTGTCGTCATCCAGAGACGCGAGGTGGCCAGCGGGAACCAAAGACCGGTTCAATGGCACGAATTGTCTCGACCGGTGTCATATACCGCAAGGAGTACTCGCCATGGGCATCGAAGTAGGCGGAATTTTCGGGCTGCTGATCCTGATCGCCGACATCTGGGCGATCGTCAACATCGTACAGAGCGGCGCTTCGACGGGCAGCAAGGTGCTGTGGATCGTCGTCATCGTGCTGCTGCCGGTAGTCGGCCTCATCCTCTGGCTGCTCCTGGGCCCCCGCACTGCAAGCGCGTAAAAGGGATCCCATCGTGACGAACGCAAGAGGTCCGATGGCGCACATCGCCGTGCTGCTCGCTGTTGCCGGGTGCACCGAGCGGCCGAACGCCGTGGACCGCGTGGTAGAGGAGAATCACAAGGCGTCGGAAGCACTGGTGCAGGCGGCGCGCGATGCGGCCAGCCGGGCGGGCGACCACGCTGAGGATGCGGCCCACGCCGCACGCAACGCGTTCGACGCCGCCGTGAGTTCCGGCGGCGACGGCGAGAATTGACGCAATGCGGTATGTACGCGGCTTGATGTAACCGGCTATTCCACGATGACCGTCTGGCCGATTCTCGCGCCCAACGCCTTCGCGGCGCTATCGCCGTTCGCTGCAACCTCGACGAGCCCCAAACTGTTTTCATACCAGAAGAGCTCTCCCGCCTTCACGTCGGAGTAAACGCGCGCGTACGCGAGCCGGCGCCCTCCCACCGCGAGGCGCCTTTCCCGCCCCACGCTGCTCGCGCGCAAACCCGTCATCGCATTGCCGAAATGATCGACGTAGATGATTTCCGGCACATCCTTCCCGCCCAGGCTGATTTCAAATCCGGTCGGCTGCGCTTCCACGGCATCGTCGGGCAGCGGCCCTTTGGCGAGCATGGCCGCAAAAGGCGCGAAAAGGTCGCGGCCGTGAAACGACTGAGAGAGCGCCGGTGGCCGCCAGCGTATCGCGTAAACGTGGGCGGCTTGTGCGCGTGCGGCGATGACGGAAAGAAGCCCGTTGTCCGGGCCGACGCACCAACGCCGGTCGGCCTGCACGGCGACCGGTCGGCGCGGGCTCCCTACGCCGGGGTCCACCACGGCGACGAGGACCGCATCCGCAGGGATATGCTGTATCAGCGCAGCAAGCAGATGCGCGTTCGCCTTGACGTTGAACGCCGGCGCGTCGTGAAGCAGGTCGATCACCGCAATGCCGGGCGCGGAATCGTGCAGGACAGCCTTCACCTGCCCGACATACAAGTCACCCGACCCGAAATCGGTGTACAAAAAAATCGCCACGCTGCAAGACGCCGCTAGGCCGTTGCCTGGCGGGCGGGAAATTCCGGCGCGTCCACATTCGTAACGTAGCGCTCGTAGACCGCCTCGATCCGCTCCAGCAAGGTCTCGCGGCCGAGAATGCCACTCGTGCGCACGGTTTCAGCGAACACCCCGGGCGTAAGCAGCTTGATCGCTACAGTTGAAACCGGCGCGTAGCTCAAGTGCCACGGCTCGGGAAAAACCCCGCCGCGATACGTGCGGTATGGGCGAAAAAAACCATAAAGCGCCATGTTTTCATCCAGCCATTGGTGGAGACGGTGAAACACGCCGCCCGCCTCGGTCTCCGCCGGCAACAGGCGCACGCGATAGCCATCGGGAACGGCGGCACGGTCGATGACGTCGATTTCGCTCCCCCAGTGGTGACGGCTGCCGCCCGGCACGGCGCTCCAGCAGGCGATGGCCTCGATCAGCTCCAGCGGCCTCAACTCGGCGTGGTTGCGCACGTTGCCCTGCGCGTCGTAGAGCGGTCGTTCCCCGCGGTACTTGGTATCCCAGATCCGTTGCTGCGCGGCGAAATCTCGAAAGGCGCTCACGATTTCGATGTCGAAGCGTTCGCGCGCAGCGGCGACCTTCATTGCGAGGAACGCGTCGAGTGTATCGCGCTGCAGCGCGGCGCCGAGCTCATCGCACTGAACCACGTGCGAGCGCGCACGGCCGGTCAATTCCAGCTCGTTCAGCATGCGACGATTGTAAATCGGATAACCGCTCCCACACCAAATATCGCGCCGAAAGTGCGCTGCCTCGTTCGGCGGCACGACCAACAAAAAAGCCGGCACGCGGCCGGCTTGGTGTCGTTTACGAACGGGGGCTAGGCTGCAGATTGGGCTGTCGCCTTTTCCTTGGCCTTCGTTTCGCCTTCCTCGGTGGGCTCTGGACGATCGAGCAGCTCGATGTAAGCCATCGGCGCGTTATCACCCTTGCGGAACCCGAACTTCAGTATGCGCAGATAACCGCCGTTGCGCTTGGCGTAGCGCGGCCCGAGCTCATCGAAGAGTTTGACCACGTTGTCCCGGTCGCGCAGGCGATCGAATGCGAGCCGCCGGTTGGCGAGCGAAGGCTTCTTGCCCAGCGTGATAATCGGCTCGACCACGCGTCGCAGCTCCTTCGCCTTCGGCAGCGTGGTTTTGATGACTTCGTGCCGCAGCAGCGAATTTGTCATGTTCCGCAGCATGGCGAGCCGGTGGCTGCTGGTGCGGTTGAGCTTTCTTAAACCGTGGCGGTGGCGCATCTCTTACACCTTCTCGAGCCCGGCGGGCGGCCAGTTCTCGAGTTTCATGCCGAGCGTGAGGCCGCGCGAGGCAAGCACTTCCTTGATCTCGTTCAGGGATTTGCGGCCGAGATTCGGCGTCTTGAGCAGCTCCGTCTCGGTGCGCTGGATGAGATCCCCGATGTAGTAGATGTTCTCCGCCTTGAGGCAGTTGGCCGAGCGCACCGTCAATTCGAGATCGTCCACCGGACGCAGCAGGATCGGATCGATCTGCGCAGCTTTCTTCTCCTCGATCTGCGTCGGCATGCCCTTCAGATCCGCGAACACGGAAAGCTGCTCGACCAGTATGCGTGCGGCGTAACGCACGGCCTCTTCCGGGTCGATTGCGCCGTTCGTTTCGATGTCCATGATGAGCTTGTCCAGATCGGTCCGCTGCTCGACGCGCGCGGATTCAACCGAATAGCTCACCCGCCGCACCGGGCTGAATGAGGCATCGAGCAGGATGGCGCCGACGTTGCGCCCTTCATCGTCGATGCCGCGGCGCGTGGTGGCGGCAATGTAGCCGCGGCCCTGCTCGACCTTGATCTGCATGTCGAGCTTGCCCCCGGCGGCGAGATGCGCGATCACGTGATCGGGATTCACGATCTCGACGTCGTGCGTGGTTTCGATGTCGCCCGCGCTGACGACGCCTTCCCCGGCTTTCCGGAGATTGAGGGTCACTTCCTCGCGGTTGTGCAGCTTGAGCACGATGCCCTTCAGATTGAGCAGGATGTCCACGACATCTTCCTGCACGCCGTCGAGGGTCGAGTACTCGTGCAGCACGCCGTTGATCTTCACTTCCGTGGCGGCATATCCGGGCATCGAAGACAGCAGCGTGCGGCGCAGCGCGTTGCCGAGCGTGTGCCCATAGCCGCGCTCGAAGGGCTCCATCGTCAGCTTGGCATGGTACGGCGAGATGTTCTGCACATCGATGATGCGGGGCTTGAGAAACACACTGCTTTGCATGGCTTGAATACCTCTCGGAAATTACTTCGAGTAGAGCTCGACCACCAGCGATTCGTTGATCGTGGACGGGAGCTCCGAGCGCTGCGGACGCGCCTTGAAGGTGCCCTTGAGCGCCTTGGCGTCTACCTCGACCCACTCCGGGTAGCCGCGCGACTCGGCCGCTTCGGCTGCCGCCTTGATGCGTAACTGTTCCTTCGCTTTTTGCGCCACCGCGATCACATCTCCCGGGCGGCACTGGAACGACGGAATGTCCACGCGCTTGCCGTTGACCAGGATGCCTTCGTGGCGGACGATCTGACGCGCTTCGGTGCGCGAAGCGCCGAAGCCCATGCGATAAGCCACGCTGTCGAGCCGGCTTTCGAGTATCTGCAGCAGCGCTTCGCCGGTCACCTCCTTGCGACGCGAGGCTTCGTGATAGCACTTGCGGAACTGGCCCTCGAGCAGGCAGTAGGTGCGGCGCACCTTCTGTTTTTCGCGAAGCTGAACGCCGTAACCCGAAAGGCGGGTGTTCTTCTGCCCGTGCTGTCCCGGCGGATAGTTGCGGCGCTCGATCGCGCACTTGTCGGTGAAGCACTTTTCGCCCTTGAGAAACAGTTTCTCGCCTTCGCGACGGCACTGCCGGCATTTTGCGTCGAGATTCCTTGCCACAGTCGAACTCCTGTTAAATACGGCGCTTTTTCGGTGGACGGCAGCCGTTGTGCGGCACGGGCGTCACATCCGAAATGCTGGTGATCTTGAAGCCGACGGCGTTCAACGCTCTCACCGCAGACTCGCGGCCCGGCCCCGGACCTTTAATGCGTACTTCGATGTTCTTGACGCCGCTTTCCTGCGCCAGCCTGCCGGCGTGCTCGGAGGCCACCTGCGCGGCAAACGGCGTGGACTTGCGCGAACCCTTGAAGCCGTTGCTGCCGCACGTCGCCCAGGCGAGGGCATTGCCCTGCCGGTCGGTAATGGTGACGATCGTGTTGTTGAAGGACGCGTGAACGTGGGCGATGCCTTCCGCCACGTTCTTCTTGACCTTCTTGCGCACCCGGGTGCTTGCTTTAGCCATGTCGGTATACCTTTAGACGGTTGTCGGCTTGATGATCCTGACCGCTGCCTTGCGCGGGCCCTTGCGGGTGCGCGCATTGGTGC
>DATFGD010000540.1:0-3430 GCA_035249725.1 Burkholderiales bacterium | reverse complement strand
TCACCGCCCCGACCAGCACAAAATCCGCTAAGCTTAAGTTGTTTAGCGGGCCATTTTCCCACCGGTGTTTTTCTCGTGTCTGCAGTTTTTGTCGGTAGTTGCTCTCATAGCCGTTACCGCAGGCGCTCGTGCCGTTTGAGGTCAGGGCATTACATACTGGTCCAGTTGTTCGCCCCGCAGCCCGGAAATGAGGGTGCGGAAATGGCGCAAAATGATGCGGCCGGAAATGGCGCTGAAATGGTGAGGGCGTACTTGATGGGGACGAAAGTGATGCGCTTTTTCACCGCCCGCATACGTTGAAGTCCCGACACCTAAAAGAATGGCTATTGGCAGTTCGCTTCGACCGCACTCCCATACTTCATACGCAGTGTACCGGTCTATCGCCCGCGGTACAATGCACGCGTGACGTTGATAAAGCGTGGAGCGACATAACAGGATGGCAGCGAAGACGTACGACGAAGCCTCAGTCAAAAAACTCCGTGGTATCGAGCCGGTGCAGCGTCTACCCGGAATGTATACCCGAACGAATGACCCTACGCACATTATTCAGGAGGCAATTGACAACGCCGCCGATGAGGCCGTCGGCGGACACGCAGACCGCATCGATGTGACGCTGCACCGCGATCAATCGGTGACGGTCACCGACAACGGTCGTGGCATTCCAGTCGGCCCGCATCCCGATGAGAAAATCCCAACTGTCCAGTTGGTTTTCACGGAACTGCACGCGGGCGCGAAATTCTCCAGGACTGAGGCCGATGCTGCATACAAGTTTTCCGGCGGTCTGCACGGTGTGGGCGTGTCGGTTACCAATGCGCTTTCCGAGCGGCTCGAAGTCGAGGTAAAGCGCGATGGCGGCGTGTACTGCATTGCGTTCTCGAATGGCGTGGTTGCCCAAAAGTTGAAGAGATTGCGCGGGTGCCCGGCGAAGCAAACCGGCACCTCGCTTCGGATCTGGCCCAACGCAAAATATTTCGACTCACCCAAAGTCTCGCTGCCCGATCTCGAGCGCATCGTGCGTTCCAAGGCAGTGTTACTGCCCGGGGTCGAGGTTGCGCTCAATATCGAAGGAGCGAAAGAGACCGCCACGCGCACCTGGCGCTACCCCGAGGGCATGAAAGGCTATCTCACCGAACTGCTCGCCGAAGTGCAGCCGGTCGCGGCCATCTTTGACGGTGAGAATTACATCAGGGAGGGAAACGGATTCGCGATCGGCGAAGGTGCCGCCTGGGCGTTCGCTTTCGTCGAAGACGACAAGGGCTATGGCGAGTCGTACGCCAATCTGATTCCGACGCCGGCAGGTGGCACGCACGAAGCGGGACTGCGCGACGGCATCTTCGAGGCGGTAAAGGCGTTCGTCGAGCACCACGACATGATGCCGCGCGGCATCAAGCTCGTGGCCGAGGATGTCTGGTCACGCACGGTGTTCTTCCTCTCCGCCAAAGTGCTGGAGCCGCAGTTCCACGGGCAGACGAAGGAGAAACTCTCCAACCGCGATGCCTTCAAGCTCGTTTCGAGCATGGTGCGCGATCCATTCGAGTTGTGGCTCAACAGGAACGTCGAATGGGGCCGCAAAATCGCCGATCTTGTGATCCGCCAGGCTGTCGAGCGTTCGCGCGCGGTGCAGAAAGTGGAGCGCAAGAAATCCTCCAGCGTCGTCATCCTTCCGGAAAAGCTCACCGACTGCGAGACGACCAGCCTCGAGGAGAATGAGCTGTTCCTGGTCGAAGGCGATTCGGCGGGCGGCTCGGCGAAGCAGGCGCGCGACAAGCGCTTTCAGGCGATCTACAAGATGCGCGGCAAAGCGCTGAACTCATGGGAAGTGAAACGCGAACTGCTCTTTTCAAATGCCGAGATTCACGATATCGCCGTTGCGATTGGCGTCGATCCGCATGGGCCGGACGCGGAGGCCGATCTCTCGGGATTGCGCTACGGCAAGATTGCATCGATGACCGATGCCGACGTCGACGGCGCCCACATTGCGGTTCTGCTGCTCACGCTGTTTTACCGTCATTTTCCGAAACTGATCGAGCGCGGCCACATCTACGTCGCAAGTCCGCCGCTTTACAAAATCGAAATTCCAGCACAGGGCAAGCGGCCCGCAAAAAAGTTGTACGCGCTCGATGAAGAAGAACGCAAATCGCTTCTCGACCGCGCGCGCGATGACGGCATCAGGGTGGATACGATCAGGATCCAGCGCTTCAAAGGTCTGGGCGAGATGAATCCTGAGCAGTTGTGGGAAACGACGTTGTGTCCCGATACGCGGCGCCTGCTGCAGGTTCGCATCGAGGATCGCGACAAGACGTTCGCTATTTTCAACATGCTCATGTCGAAGCGGGAAGCGGAGCGCCGCTGCGCGTGGATGGAAGAAAAGGGCGACCAGGTTGAGGCCGACGTATGACGGACGTCAAAAAACGCGGGCGGGGCGCGCAGACCGATAACGCGACGCTCGAGCTCTTTGCTGAAGCCGACGCCGGCGGCGCGGGCGTCCGTCCAACTGCGAGTCCGATCGCCGCCGGGGGCGATGACTTCATCAACATGGCGGCGTTCGCCGAGCGCAGTTATCTGACCTACGCGATGAGCGTGGTACGCGGGCGGGCCATTCCCAATGTCGAGGACGGACAGAAGCCGGTGCAGCGGCGCATTCTTTATGCGATGCACGAGCTGGGCCTGCGCGCGGGGGTGCAGCACACGAAGTCGGCGCGCATCGTCGGTGAAGTGCTCGGCAAGTACCATCCGCACGGCGACGCGTCGACCTACGAGGCGCTGGTGCGCATGGCGCAAAATTTTTCGCTGCGCTATCCGCTGATCGACGGGCACGGTAATTTCGGCACGCAGGACGGAGATTCAGCGGCTGCATACCGATACACCGAGGCGCGGCTCACCGCCATTGCCGATCTCCTCCTCTCGGAGATCGACCAGGACACGGTCGATTTCGTGTCCAACTATGACGGGCGCTTGAGGGAGCCGGAGCTTCTGCCTGCGCGTCTTCCAATGCTGCTGCTCAACGGCGCCTCGGGCGTTGCGGTTGGAATGGCATGCGAACTGCCTCCGCACAACATGCTCGAAGCCGCTGAAGCGGCAGTCCAGGTGCTTCGGCATCCGAAGACGACCGCGGAATCGCTGATGAAGATCATCCAGGGGCCGGATTTCCCCGGCGGCGGCCAGATCATCAGTGCGCGCCCGGCGATCACCGATGCCTACACGAGCGGCCGCGGCTCGTTGCGTGCGCGCTGCCGCTGGAAGATCGAAAACCTCGCGCGCGGTCAGTGGCAGATCATTGTCTACGAGCTGCCGCCCACGACCTCGGCACATCGCGTGATGGCCGAGATTGAAGAGCTTACGAATCCGAAGCCCAAGGAGAAGGGCGGCAAGCTCACAGCTGCGCAGACGAACCTGAAGCAGTTGATGCTCGGCGCACTGGAAAAAGTCA
>DATFGD010000539.1:0-4921 GCA_035249725.1 Burkholderiales bacterium | reverse complement strand
AATGGGATGGCCACGGCATATTCGGCGCTGAGCGCGGACTCCCGATCTGGACCGCGGCGTTCGATATTTTTCTGAAGGATTTCCGGTTCGCATCGCCCGGCACACCCAAGGTGATCCCCATTGCGGGCCAGGGAACGGCGTCTGCAACGCCGCGTCCGGTGACGGCGCCGGTAACACCGGTCTCGGCTTCCGGCACGTAGCCCACCACTCCGTTCAGCGCACCACCCCGTCAACAGAGTTGACACCCCTCCTCGTCGGAGGAGGGGAAAAAAGGAAATTCCCCTCCTTCATTACGAGGGGTGGTGCGCAGCGGCGGGGTGGTCCTGCTCCGGCATTTCCGTTCGCTCGCTGCTCAAAAATTCGCCGAATGGCTTCAGCCACTCCACGTGCTCGCACACGATTCTCACGATCATCGCGATCGGCACCGCGATCAGCATGCCGATGACGCCCCACAGCCAACCCCACAGCAGCATCGAGAGAAAGATCACAACCGGGTTCAACGTAAGCCGGCGGCCGGTGATGAACGGCATCAGGATCTGGCCCTCGAGGAACGTCAGCGTGAAAAAGACCGCGGGCACCGCGAGCGTTTGGCCGAGGCTCTCGAAGCTCGTCGCCGCAACGACCGTGAGAACGATGAGGCTCATGAGCGGGCCGAGATACGGCACGTAATTGAACAGCGCGACCATCACGCCCCACAGCGCGGGATTCGGCATGCCGAGGAAATACATCGCGATACCGGTCGCCACGCCGAGCCCCGCATTGATGCACGTGATCGTGAAAAGATAGATCGCCATCTCGTCCTGCACGGTGTGCGCGACCGTCACGGCGCGCTTCTTGTCGGAAAGCGTGGGCAGCACCTTGACCAGCTTGCGCAGAAAGAGGTCACCCGTCGCCAGCAGGAAGTAGAGCAGCACGACCGTCGGGGCCGCCACCAGCAATACTTTCTGCGCGCCGCCGAGTATGCGGCTCGTCAGCGTCGGTTTGGGCGGCGGCGCACGCTTGGCCTTCACGGCATCCTCCGGCGCCGCGATGTTCTCGACCTTTGCGGCTGCCTTGCTCACTTCCTCTACTGAACGCCTCACCGTTCGCAGCTTCTTTTCCAGCAGGTTCAAGGTCTCGGGCGCCCGGGCCATCCATTCGCTGGCAGGCTGGATCAGCAGACTCGCCCCTACGCCTAATGTCGCCAGCACGCCGGCAACGACAATCGCGGCACCTACGGGTGCCGGAATCCTTATCGCGATGAAGACGCGCATTACCGGCGTCAGCACGAGGGTGAGCAGCGCCGCGAGCACGATCGGCAGCAGGATGTCGCGCGCGAAATAAAACGTATAGAAAGTCGCGAGGACGAAAAGACCTGTCACCGCGACGGCGGGAATCCGTCTTCTGACGCGTTCGACCGGGACGTCGGCTTTAGCCGAAGCGGGTTCGGAGGCTGCTTGAGGCGCTGCACGGTTATCGCGCGCGGCCGGCTTGGGTATGGAGTGAGGTTCGTTCATCTGGTGCGGCCGTCGCGGAGCTATTGGGTTGGCATTCGTTTGACATGCCCCCCGGCGGTTCGTTGCCGCCGCGCGATCACCGTTCGTGGTGAGCGGGGCCGGGCTTGGTCGAAGGGCGAACGCGCAGCTTACCGCGCGTGGCGGGAAACCATGAACGGTGCGAATTGATTTGTGCATTCTCGCGAAGATCAGTGTTTTGCGATAGTCTGCACCAAGAGCTGGAGGGGGCGCGGGGAGGAAGTGACCGACAACACGATGATCCGACGTTCCGGCCGATGATGGAGATCGGTTGGCTCATCCCCATCGCCTTTGGTGTGGGCGTGCTGATCGGCGCGGTGGGGATTGGCGGCGTGCTGTTGATTCCGGCGCTGGCCTTCTTCGCGGGCCTCGGCATCCACGAAGCGATGACCACCGCGCTCTTTACCTTCATCTTCACCGGAATCGCCGGCACCTGGCTGTTCCACCGCCGGGGCGGCATCGACTGGCGCATCGCCATTCCGGTTTGTCTGGGCGCAGCATGCTTCGCCTTCATCGGCGCCTGGGCGAGTTCACTCAGTGCGCCGAGGCTGCTTTCCGTTGTCCTCGCCGGTCTGATCGTCTTCTCGGGCGTTTACATGCTGGCGAGTTGGCACGGCGCCTTTCGCGCCAGCGGTGCAAATCAGCGGCCGCTGCTCGGTGCGATCGGCGCAGTTTCCGGCTTCGGATCGGGATACACCGGCGTGGGTGGGCCGGTTCTCTCAGTGCCGCTCATGGTGCTCTTCGGTTTTCCCGCGTTGACGGCCATCGGCGTGAGTCAGGTGATCCAGATCATCGCCGCGGTATCGGGCACGCTGGGCAACCTCCAGTTCGGAACCGTCAACTACACGATCGCAGCGCCGGTGACGTTGTGCGAGATCGCCGGCGTGTTCCTCGGCGTTCGCATCGTGCACGCGATTCCGCTGCAGGTGGTGCGAAGCTGCGTCGCGGTGGCGTGTATCGGCATCGGCGTGTTCCTGGCGGGCCACGCGCTTGTTCACGGTTGATGCTGCGACGGCATCCCCTTTTTCATTTGCCGTCGCAGAACTGGATTTTTCTTGATCGACATCCCGGCTCTGAAGCCTCTTTTTTTTCCTGCTGCGATCACTACCGTTCCAACCGCTTCCGTCAGATAGTGATGCGCGTGCCCAGCTCGACGGTGCACTCCGGCGGAATATTGAGGTACTCCGTTGCGCTTGGTGCGTTACGCTGCATCCAGCGGAACAGCTCGCGTCGCCAGGTGAAGAACCCGCGTTTGGCGGCCGGCGCGATCGAGGACCTGCCGAGAAAGAATGTGGTCTGCGCAAGTTCGAAGTGCAGGCCGCGCTTTTCAAGCAGCTTCAGCCCCTGCAGCACGTCCGGGCTTTCCATGAACCCGTAGCGGAATGTCACCTGGTACAAGCGCTTCGCCGCGACGACTTCGATCTCGGTGCGTTCGTCGTCGGGTATACGCGGCTCGTCTTCGTTGACGATCGTAAAGAAAAAAATCCGCTCGTGGAGCACCTTGTTGTGCTTGAGGTTGTGCGAGAGCGTCGTCGGCACGCACCGCGGATCGCGCGACAGGTACACCGCGGTGCCCAGCACCCGGTTGACGTCGCCCAGCCGCTCGAAGAAGCCCTCCATCGGGATGCGCCGCTTCGCGGCGTTCCAGCGAATGATTTCCGTCCCGCGCTTCCACGTCGTCAGCATCGTAAAAACGGCAAATCCGCATAACAGCGGGAACCAGCCACCCGCGCCGATTTTGGTGGCGTTCGATGCGAGGAACAGCAATTCGGTGAGGCCGACTACCGCGACGCCACCAGCGATCGCGATGCGGTATCGCGGCAGCATCGCCCAGGCGACGACGGCGACCAGCGTGGTCTCGAGCAGCATCGTGGCCGATACCGCGATACCGTAGGCCGCCGCCAGATTGGACGAAGAGCCGAACTCGAGAACCAGGATCACGACGATCACGAGCATCGCCCAGTTCACCTGCGGCAGATAAATCTGACCACGTTCGGATTCCGACGTGTGTGTTGTGCGAAACGCCGGCATGTAACCGAGGCGCGAGGCCTGCCGGGTGACGGAAAAGGCCCCGGAGATCGTCGCCTGCGAAGCGATTACGGTCGCGGCGGTGGCGAGCGCGACCAGCGGCAGCAACAGCGGCTCGGGCGCAAGCAGGAAAAACGGATTCTTCGCCATCGCGGGATCGCGCAGGACGAGCGCCCCCTGTCCGAAGTAGTTCAGCATCAGCGCGGGAAAGACCAGTCCGAACCAGCCGATGCGTATCGGCCCCACGCCAAAATGCCCCATGTCGGCGTAAAGCGCTTCGGCGCCGGTGATGGCGAGAAACACGGCGCCCAATGCGAGAAACGCGGCGAATGGCGAGTCGACGGCGAAAGCGGCGGCATGCCGGATGTCGATCGCAGCGAGCACGCCGGGCGTCTGAAAAATGCTCGCCGTGCCGAGGAGCGCAATCGTCACGAACCAGAGCGTCGTCACCGGGCCGAAATAGCGGCCGATGCGCCCGGTGCCGCCGCGCTGAATGGTGAAGAGCCACACGATGATCGCAATGGTCAGCGGCACGATCCAGTGCTCGAACGCCGGCGTCACGACCGAGAGGCCTTCGACCGCGGCGAGTACCGAAATTGCAGGCGTGATCACCGCGTCGCCGAAGAACAGCGATGCGGCAAAGACGGCGATAAGCGCGGTAAAGATCTGCAGGCCGCGATGGTGGCGGGTGAGTCGGCTGGCAAAGGCGAGCAAAGCGAGCACGCCGCCCTCGCCCTTGTTATTGAAACGCAAAACGAAGAGCAGGTACTTGAGGCTCACGATCAACGTTACGGCCCAGAAGATCATGGACAGCACGCCGAGCACGTGCGCTTCGTTTACCGCGAGCGGGTGATGACCGCTGAACGCTTCCTTGAATGCATAGAGCGGGCTCGTCCCGACGTCGCCGAAGACGACGCCGATCGCGCCGAAAGTGAGGGCGGCGACACGTCTTGCATGGGTGGGGGAGGGCGTGGACAGGGTGCCATACATGAGGGACGGCTCCGGCGGCATGAGCGCCACCTGCCATTATAGCGGGCCTCATCCACCGCCCCCGCCGAGGTTTTTGCAACGGACGCATCGGTACACGCTTTCGTCATTCCGGCGAACGCCGGAATCCATGTCATGCGACTGGATGCCGGTTTGCGCCGGCATGATGAGCCGTCTATGGTGACATACGGGCACGCACGCGCCGCGCGGCTTCCACCATGTTGCGCAGCGCCGCCTGCGTTTCAGGCCAGTCTCGGGTCTTCAGGCCACAGTCGGGATTGACCCACAGCCGCTCGACAAGGAGCGCTTGTGCGGCACGTTCGATGAGGCGCGTCATCTCATCGGCGCTCGGCACGCGCGGCGAATGGATGTCGTACACGCCGGGGCCCATG
>DATFGD010000538.1:0-6439 GCA_035249725.1 Burkholderiales bacterium | reverse complement strand
GACCGCTCTCGCGTACTTGCTTCCGGGTTCTGCACCCGCTACGACATAGTCCGTTTTCTTCGACACGCTGCCGCTCACGCGGCCGCCGTGCCGTTCGATGCGCGCCGCGGCCTCTTCGCGTGTGAGTCTTGGAAGCGTGCCAGTCAGCACAAAAGTCTTGCCTTCGACAGCCTCCGAACGCGGTGCAGCCGGTGCACTCTCCAGAACGATGCCTGCCTGCTGCAGCTTCCGGACGACTTCCCGGTTATGCGGTTCCCCAAAGAATTCAGCGATGCTCTGCCCGACGACGGGGCCAATATCCGGCACTTGCTGCAATTTCTCGCTGTCGGCAGCCATGATCGCGTCCATGCTCCTGAAGTACTGCGCGAGATCCCGGGCCGTGGTCTCGCCGACGTTGCGTATGCCGAGCGCATAGATGAAGCGCGCGAGCGTCGTATTTTTGCTCCTTTCAATGGCGGCGATCACATTGGCTGCTGACTTTTCCGCCATGCGTTCCAGGCCGGCGAGGGTCTCCACATCCAGTCTGTAGAGATCGGCCAGTGTCTTGACGATCTCGCCGTCCACCAGTTGATCCACGAGTTTTTCACCCAGGCCTTCTATGTCCATGGCGCGCCGTGAAGCGAAGTGCAGCAGCGCCTGCTTGCGCTGCGCGCGGCAGTACAGGCCTGCCGTGCAACGCGCGACCGCTTCGCCCTCCAGCTTCTGCACTGCCGAACCGCACACGGGGCAGCGCACCGGCATCGTAAACGAACGCGCATGTGCCGGACGCCTGTCCGTCAACACCCGCGCCACTTCCGGGATGACGTCTCCCGCTCGCCGCACCACCACGGCGTCGCCGATCCGTACATCCTTGCGGCGGATTTCATCCTCGTTGTGCAAGGTCGCGTTGGTCACCGTCACCCCGCCGACGAATACCGGCTTAAGCCGCGCGACCGGCGTCAGCGCGCCGGTGCGTCCTACCTGGACCTCGATGCCTTCCACCACCGTCTCGGCCTCCTCCGCCGGAAACTTGTGTGCGACGGCATAGCGCGGTGCGCGCGCGACGAAACCCAGTTCCTGCTGCGCGGCGAGTTCGTCGACCTTATACACCACGCCGTCGATTTCGTAGGCGAGCGCAGGGCGCTGCCTGCCTATGGTCTCGTAATAGTCGAGCAATCCCTCGAGCGCCCGCACGACCGTGCGCTCCTTGGCCACGGAAAAACGCATCTCGGCGAGGTAGTCCAGGACTTCGCTCTGCCGCCGTATGGGTGGCGTGCCCTCCGCGACGCCGATGCCATAGCCGACGAAGTACAGCCGCCGCCCGGCGGTGACGCGGGAATCGAGCTGGCGCAGCGCGCCGGCGGCCGCGTTCCTGGGGTTGACGAACGGCTTTTCTCCCCGCTGCTGCTGCACGCGGTTCAATTCCTCGAAATCAGCCTTCCGCATCAGGACTTCACCGCGCACTTCCAGCCGCCGCGGCGGCAGTCGCACCGGCAGTTTGAGCGGGATGCTTTGCACGGTACGGAGGTTTGCCGTGACGTCTTCACCTGTATAACCGTCCCCGCGCGTTGCGCCTTGCACCAGCACGCCCTGCTCATACGTGAGATTGACGGCGAGACCGTCAAACTTGGGCTCCGCACTGTAGTCCACGGCTTCCACACCGAGCGCTTCGCGCACGCGCCGGTCGAAGGCCGCGACTTCATCGCGGTGGAACGCATTGTTGAGGGAGAGCATCGGCATATGATGCCGGGCGGGCGCGAACGCCGCGAGCGGCTTGGCGCCGACGCGTTGCGTAGGCGAATCGGGCGTGACCAGCTCGGGATGGCGTGCTTCGAGGTCCTGCAGTTCGCGAAACAGTCGGTCGTACTCGGCATCGGAAACGAGCGGCTGGTCCAGAACGTAGTACTGGTGGTTGTGCCGCTCAATTTCCTCACGCAAGCGCCTGATTCGCTCCCGGGTATCCGGCGCCGCCGTCATGAAAACAGACGCAGCGCGCGCGCGCCGCCGGCGCTGACGCCGAATGCCTCCATCCGTGAAGAGATCTCGGTGAGCTGTTGACGGATGCGCGCAATGCCGGCTTCGTTGAGGGCCACGCGGTTGTCATCCACGAGGCGCCCGCCGAGCGTGCGCGCCAGTCCGCGCCCCACTTCAAGCATGCGGTCCAGCGCCGCGGGGCCGTCCCCGACCCGCGGCACGTCGAGGAGCAGCGTGAGGCCGGTCGTGGTGAGACGGTTGATCTGCTCCGGCAAAAACGGGGCCGGCTCGTGGTTGTCGATGATGAACAACGTCTGGCGACGGTCGTTGCGATAGTGGAAGAGGCCGTCCGGTTCAAGCTTGAATCCTGCCGCTTCCGCCAGCGTACGGATGCGCTGGCCGGCGAAGGTCTGTCCCTCGGCCGCGATGATGTTGACGCCAATTGCGACATCGACATCCGAGCAGAACTCGTCGAGTTCGCGCGCGCGCTTGAGCGCAACCTGCGTATCCGGACAGCTCGCCACCGCCGAAACGCGGGACGCACCGTTCCTCGCGGCGTCGCAGAACATCGCAAGCTGCGCCGCGCTCACCGCGCCATTGCGGTTGACGAGTTGAAGTGCAAATGCCACCTTCGCGTAGTGTTCGCCGCCCGCCCGCGCGGGCTCCTGCCAATCGCTGCCGTGCACGCCCTGCGCCGCGACCCGGCACGGCTTTCCGCATGCCGACACGCGATTCAAAATATCGTCGATGGCGGCCTCGGGTATCGGCACCGCACTATCAATCACCACGACATATTCGGTCGCCGGATCGAATGGCGGCGGCGGCTCCACCACGTCCACCGAGGCGGCCGGACGCGGCGCTTCGACGCGCGTCCGCTCAACGTGCGACGCATCGGGCGCATCTGCCCACGATACCTGGGGTTCCACGCGCCCGCTGCCCGGGGGCGGCGAATCGAGGAGTACATCGGGCCGTTCGACCTCGAACGCCTGTCCCAGCTTGCGGCGGAATTTCCGCTCCTGTAACCAATTGAAAAGATAGACGCCGCCCACCACCACTGCGCCTATGATGAGCAGGCTGATCTGGAGATCGCTCATGGACTGAACGTATCCTTCAGGCGGCCGCTTCTTCGGCGAGCTTCATCGCCTCCTCGATATCCACTGCCACCACGCGCGACACGCCGGGTTCCTGCATCGTGATCCCGAGGAGTTGATTCGCAATTTCCATCGTGATCTTGTTATGGCTGATGAACAGGAATTGCGAATGCCTCGACATTTTCCGCACGAGGTCGCAGAAGCGCTCGGTGTTGTGATCGTCGAGCGGCGCATCCACTTCATCAAGCAGGCAGAAGGGTGCCGGATTGAGCTGGAAGATCGAAAACACCAGCGCAAGTGCGGTGAGCGCTTTCTCGCCTCCCGAAAGGAGATGGATCGTGCTGTTGTTCTTGCCCGGCGGCTGCGCAACGACCTGGATGCCGCTGTCCAGGATTTCTTCCCCCGTCAACAGCAGCCGTGCCACGCCACCACCAAACAGTGCCGGGAACATCTCTCCGAAATGCTTGTTCACTTCATCGAACGTCTGCTGCAGCCGCTCGCGCGTCTCGCGGTCGATACGCCGGATGGCATCTTCGAGCGTCGCCATGGCCTCGTTCAAGTCCTTGGACTGCGCATCGAGGTAGTTCTTGCGTTCCTGAGCCGATTGAAGCTCCTCGAGTGCCGCAAGATTCACGGCACCGAGCGCCTGGATTTCGCCGGTGAGCCGGTTGATCTCGCCTTGTAGCGCACCCGAGCGCGTTCCTTTCTCCAGCAGCGCCTTCAGCGCTTCTTCATCCGCCCCGGCCGCCGCGAGCTGCTGCGCGAACTGCTCTTCGGTGAGTCGGGCCTCCTGCTCCCTGAGCCGGACCTCGCCGGTACGCGTGCGCAGCGGCTCGAGCTTCTGCTCGCACGCCAGGCGCTCCTGCTCGATTTCCCGGAGCTGGGATTCCATGGCTTCGAGTGCATCGCGTGCGCCCGCAAGCGCCTGGGCCCGCTCCCCGCGTCGGGAAAGCGCCTCCTGAAGCTGCGCCTGCCACGGACCTTCATCGCAGGCTGCAAGGTCGCTCTTTAGCCCGGACAGGCCGTCACTCAAGCTGGCAATAGTCTGAGATAGCACATTAAGTGAAGCCTCTATCTCATTGATTTTACCTTCTGATGTCCGGAGCCTGAAAGAGACCTCCTGGTGTTGGTGCTGAGCCTGCTGCAGCGCCGTGCGCTGAAGGTCCAAAACCGTTTCCGCGCGCCGGTATAAACCGGTGGCGAGCTCCAACTGTTCCCTCAGCGCGCTAACGTCCACGTTCAACCGGGCAAGATTCGCCGCGGCGCCAGCCCTGTGCTCCGTCTCCACCGCCGCCTGTCCTGCAATCTCTTTCAGCTCTGCGGCAATCTGTTCCCCGCGCTGGGTCAGCCGCTGCGCCTGCTCCGAAAGTCGAAGCGCTTCCATCTCCGCGGCATGATGCTTTTCCTGCGACGCATTGATGCCCTCGCGCAAGTCCGCCAGCGCGGCTTTGCGCGCCTCGATCTCACGCTCCGCATCCGCCACACCCGCTGCGATTTGTAAGCGCTGCGCGTGCTCTCGGGTGATCGTCTCCCGCAGCGCCTCGATCTCGCGCTGCCGCGATAAAACACCGTGCAATTCTGTGTCGGGCGCGTGAAAGCTCACGCTGTGGCGCGTAAAGGCATGTCCCTCGCGCGATACCATCAAGGCGCCCGGGGGCAACGCTGCACGCAACTGCAGCCCCGCGGTCGCATCGCCGACAACAAAGACATCGTGCAGCCACTCGCCCAGCACGGCCTGCAGCCGGCTGTCCCGGCAGGCGACGTAGCGCAACAACGGTTCGCAACCGTGCAGCGCCTCCTGAGCGCCGGCACCGCTCGCCTCGCCCGTCGCGACTATCGTCATCTTCCCGGGCGGGGCATCACTCAGCCATGCAATCGATTTTTCGATCTGGTCGAGCGCAATGCCATTCAGCAGCTCGCGCAGCACGGCCTCCAGCGCGTCTTCCCAACCGGCCTCGATCGTGATTCCCTGCCACAGCCGCGGCGCGCGATCCAGCTCGCGTGCGGCGAGCCATCCGGACATTTCCGCCCCCCGTGCGAGCCGGTCCTGCAACTGCTCCAGGGCATCGATCCGCGCCTCGATCGCCGTGATGTTCTGGGTGACGACGTCAAGCGCATCGTTCCGCGTGCGCAATGCCTCTTCCAGCTGCGGCACGAGCCGCTCCTGCTCCGCGAGCGTGGTGCGTTGGGCGTGCAACGCCTGCTCTAACTGCTGCATTTCCTCGCGCAGGCTATCGAGCCCGGCAGAGTCCGGCACTTCGAGCGAACCCTGCTCCTCCCGCAGACGCTCCTCGCGCTGTGCGAGCTGCTCGATCAGGCGCTCGGCGTGTCCGAGCTTGGTCTGCTCAACCTGCGAAGCCTGCTCTGCGCCCGAGAGCGCCTGCTGCAGCTCGTCGCGGCGATTGTAGGTTGCCCGATAGGTCTCCTCGGCCACGGGAAGCTTCTCGCTTTCCTGGGCGACCCGTGCGGCGCACTGGGCGACCTCCTCGTCGGCGCGCGCCTTTTCAGCACGCCATTCCTCGAGGCTCGCCTGCGCCGTTGCCAGCTGCGACTGGCTCTGCTCGAGTTGGGCGCCAAGCGTCGCAAGCTGGTGTTCAATGCGACCGCGGCTGTCACGCACGTGGGCGATCTGTTGTTCGAGCCGCGCGACTTCCGCGTTCGCCTCGTAGAGCGCACCCTGGGCGGTGTGCATCCCGTCGCCCGCACGATAATGCTGTGCGCGGGTCTCTTCCAGGCGCTTTTCAGCGTCCCGCAGTCTTGCAGTTTCCGCCTCCAGCTCGATGCTCAAACGCTCGATTTCGCGCGCATGGCGGCTGCGCGTTGCCGCAGCTTCCTGCTTCCGTGTAAGCCACAGCAGACTTTGCGTCTTCTGCAGATCGGCCTGCAGGGCATGGTATTGCCGTGCGACGTCGGCCTGGGCCTGCAGGTGCTCGATCTGCTTGTCGAGCTCCCGCCGAATGTCGTCCACGCGCAGCAGGTTCTCGCGCGTATCCTTGAGCCTGAGTTCCGTCTCCCGGCGCCGCTCACGATATTTCGAAACGCCGGCCGCCTCTTCAAGGAAGATGCGCAACTCTTCCGGTTTGGCCTCGATGACCCGCGATATCATGCCCTGTTCGATGATGGCGTAGGCGCGGCTGCCCAGCCCGGTCCCGAGGAAAAGGTCGGCAACGTCACGCCGGCGCACATGAGCGTTGTTGATGTAATAAGACGAATCGCCCTCACGCTGCAGCACGCGCTTGATGGATATCTCGGCATACTGCGACCACTGGCCGGCGGCCTTGCCCAGGCTGTTATCGAAGATCAGCTCCACGCTGGCGCGATTGACGGGCTTGCGGTCTCCCGAGCCATTGAAGAGCACATCCTGCATCGTCTCACCGCGCAGGTGGCGTGCCGAT
>DATFGD010000537.1:0-10833 GCA_035249725.1 Burkholderiales bacterium | reverse complement strand
GTCGCAATGATGAGATCCACCAGCATCGAGTTCTTCGAGGTATGGGCAAGAACCGTCTGCGTCAGGCCTTCGGCCGGCTTGCCGCCGAAAACCCCGCTGAATGGCACGAGCAGGGTTCCCACCTGGCTCGTTACGACGTCGTCCGGGTTGAGCGCTTCCTGATTGAGCGAAAGCAACGTGGGAAGCAGCCGTGGACCCTCGCCGCTCGCGTAGGTCAGGTCAGCGACCACCTTGCCCATGTTGACCTCGATACCCCAGGCCTTGAAAAGGTTGTAGAACATGGACTGGCCCGCCTGCTGTCCGCCGAAGGGGTTTTGCAGATCGGGTTGCTGGTCGAAATACGCGTAAGGGTCGACGAACGCAATCAGCTTCCCGCCGCGCAACACGAACTGGTCGATCGCAAACTCGGTCTCCTCGGACAGGTTGCGCGGATGTATGACGAGCAGGACGCTGATGTCATCGTCTATCTTCCGGGTTTCCATCTCGACCTTGCGTACGTCGAACACGCGCTTGAGCTCCGAAGCGAGGACCCACGGCTCGGTCGGTTGCTGTTTCAACACCGGATTGAGTGGCCGTCCCAGTACCGGCAACGCGCTCATCACGCCGACTACCGGTTTCTTGACCGTTGAGACCTGCGAGATTGCGCGCGTAATGTCGTACTCGAGCAGCCGTTCACGGTCCGGCGCCAGAACCGGGATCGCGGCTTTCTGATCGAGAAAGGAAACCGAAAGGCCGAGATAAAACTTCTCTCCGCTGTTGGTCATCTGCCCATCGATGCCGTCGAGGCTGGCGGAGTCCTCCGCATCCGAGTCAGGCTCGGGATTGAACTTCTCGATTACGACTTTGCCGTCCGATGCCGCGCGGTACTCGCCGAGCAGATCCTCCACCCGCTTCGCGAAGGTCTTGAGACCCACCGGCACGGTATTGCCGCCCTGCGAATAATAGAAACGGATCTTCACCGGCGCTTCGAGCTTGGAGAGAATAGCGCGGGTTCCGGGCGATAGCGTATAGACGTTGCCCTGCGTCAAATCGACGCGCGCGTTGAACGCGCCGATGAGGAAATTGGCCGCAACGAGGATGACGGCGAGCGCGATCACGCCGCCCGCGGAATAGAGTAGTGTTTCGAGTGCCCGTTTCTGCATCATGCGCCGCCTATTGAGACTCGTGCAAAGGATTCGCAATCCTGTGCGCACGAAACTCCCCCCGTTCGCGCAGCAAGAGAGCAGAGACGGTGAGGGAAGGCGCGAAGTCAGGCATTGTCGGGACGCGCATTAGCCGGCCCTCTGGTTGCGTATGATGACACCGGTCGTGAAGAGCGAAAAGCCCATCAACGAGACGAAGAAAAGGACATCGCGCGTGTCGAGCACGCCGCGCTGGAACCCCTCGAAGTGCGTCATCACCGAAAACGCCGCAATGATTTCCACGATCACCGGATTGGCCCAGCGTGTCAGCAGATCGGTGACCGGTGTGTATCCGGCAAGGATCAGAAACAGCGCGATCATCACCGAAATGATGAAGCTGATCACCTGATTGCGCGTGAGCGCCGAAGTCATGCAGCTGATCGCGAGGTACGTCCCGGCGAGCAGAAAGCTTCCGACATAGCCGGCCAGGATGACACCGTTGTCGGGATCGCCGAGGTAATTCACCGTGAGCACGACCGGAAACGTGAGCGCCAATGCGAGTGCGAGAAACAGCCACGATGCGAGAAACTTTCCGATGATCGCCTGCCACGTCGTGATCGGCATGGTAAGCAGCAGCTCCATCGTGCCGAGGCGCCTTTCCTCCGACCAAAGCCGCATGCCGACCGCAGGCACGAGGAACAGATAGAGCCACGGATGCCAGGTAAAGAACGAAACGAGGGACGCCTCGCCGCGCTCGAAGAAGCTGCCGACGGTGAACGTGAAGAAACCCGTGAGCAGCAGGAAGATCACCAGAAACACGTAGGCGATGGGCGAAGTAAAGTAAGCGCCCAGCTCCCGTTTCATGATCGCCTTGATGTTGTGCCACGCATTCATGCCGCGGCCTCCTTCGCTTCCGGGCTCATGCCGCGGCCTCCTCTAACCCAATAGTGGAAGGCGCGGCTCGCGCGTCGGCCGCTGGCGGCAATTCGCCTCGTCGCATCCCGCAAGCGGGTCCCTGCTTCCGGGCTCATGCCGCTGCCCTCACGGTATCCGGCAGCGTGATGCTGCGAAATACCTCATCGAGACGGCCCTCCTCGGTGTGGATCTCCGCCACCTGCCAATGCTGTTGTGCTGCAACTTCGGCCACATCACGCGTGAGGCTGCCTTGCGCGGCGGCGCCGTCGGGATACACGCGCAGTTCAACGGTGCCGTCCCTTTCCGCAAGTATTTCGGAGCGCGCCGCTCCACGCACCTGGGCCAGGCGATCCATGAGCGCCCCGGCAGGGACGCCGTTCACGCGCAGATGAACCGCGCCCGCAGACTCCGAGCGCGCCTTCAATTCCTGCGGCGTCCCGTTCGCGACGATCCGGCCGCGATCGATGATGATCACACGCGAGCACGCGGCCTCCACTTCTTCAAGGATATGGGTCGAGAAGACAATGGCCTTGTCCTGGCCCATACGTTTGATGAGGTTTCTCACCTCGTGCTTCTGGTTGGGATCAAGCCCGTCCGTCGGTTCGTCCATGATGAGAATGGGCGGGTCGTGGATCAGCGACTGCGCGAGGCAGGTACGGTGTTTGTAGCCTTTGGAAAGCGTGTCGATGCTTTGATAGATCACGCTTTCCAGAAAGCACAGCTCCACGGCGCGGTTTACCGCACGCTGCCGCGCATCACCGTGCAGCCCGCGCAGCTCCGCCGCAAAACGCAGAAAACCCCGCACCGTCATGTCGGCGTATCCGGGCGCGTTTTCGGGTAGATAACCGAACATGCGTTTGGCCGGAATCGGCTGCTCCAGCACGTCGTATCCGCCCACAGCGATCTTGCCCGCGGTCGGCGGAATGAAGCCGGTCACCATGCGCATGGTGGTCGATTTGCCCGCGCCGTTCGGCCCCAGGAACCCCAGCACCTCGCCGCGTTCCACGGTAAACGACACATCGTTCACCGCGAGCTTGAGCCCGAACGCCTTGCTCAGATGCTCTACTTTGATCACTGTGATCCCTCCATTGCGTCGCGCTGCGGATCAACGAGCGTCGCGCTATTCTGCTGTTCGCTTCGAACAGACTCTTCTGTGCCGATAAATAGGTCTGCCGGCAGGCTATTTCAAGCCCAGGCAGCGCATGCTGCGCTATTTGACCACCACGCCCAAACAAGTTCCGGTATGAACGGAAGAACTCCCGGACTTTCCGCGTATTTGGCAATCCGGGAAGGCAGCGCGCCGCGTCTGCAGAACCGCGGCCGTGCTGGTGCCGACAGTCTGACTCGAACAGACGACCTACCGCTTACAAGGCGGTTGCTCTACCAACTGAGCTATGCCGGCTTGGGCGCCCATTATACCCGCAACACCATACGCACCGGGCCTTATGACGGTGCAGTGAGCGCGGAAAGGCGCGCTTCAATGCGATAGCGCGCCCTCATCGCAGTGTCACCCGAGCGCCGTCCAATCCTACTTCACGATCTGCAGTTTGGGCTTGCCGCCGTTGGGCGTGGAAGGCGCGCCGGGTCCCGCGGGTGTACCGGGTCCAGCTGAAGCACCGGATGCGGCCGCATCCGCGGCACCGTTCTCCCCCGCGAAAAAGAGGCCCTGCCCGTTTTCGCGCGCGAAAATGCCGAGCACCGCCTCTATGGGAATCGAGCATTCGCGTGACACGCCGTTGAAGCGCGCCGAAAACTGAATGAGGTCGTTACCGATCTTCAGTTTGTGAGTGGCGTCGTAGCCCAGATTCAGCACGATCTCGCCGTTCTTGACGCATTCCACCGGCACGCGCGTGTTGGCGTCCACCCGCACGGAGATATACGGCGTGAGATTGCTGTCGGAACACCACTCGTGGATGGCCCGGATGAGGTAAGGCTTCGTCGAACGTTCTGCCATGTCAGTCGCAACGCGTAGACCAGCCGCGCAGGCCGCATTCTACATTCGTCGCGCGTGTGATGCATGCGCTCATTTCCGCATCACTTTCTCGGAAGCGGTGAGCGCGTCTATATAGGCAGGACGACTGAACAGGCGCTCGGCGTACTTCATGAGGGGCGCACACTGTTTGGGGAGCTGGATGCCGTAGAAATCCAGGCGCCACAACAGCGGCGCGATCGCGACGTCCAGCATGGAGAATTCCTCTCCAAGCATGTATTTCTGCTTGGTAAAAACGGGCGCGATCTGAGTAAGGCTGTCGCGGATGACGGCGCGTCCCTTGTCAGCCTGCTTTTGCGTGCCCTTTTCGATTGCGTCGATATGACTGAACATCTCCTGTTCAAAGCGGAACAGGAACAGCCGCGCCCGCGCGCGCATTACCGGATCGGCGGGCATGAGTTGCGGGTGCGGAAAACGATCGTCGATGTACTCGTTGATGATATTCGATTCGTAGAGGATGAGATCGCGCTCGACCAGCACCGGCACCTGATTGTACGGGTTCATCACCGCAAGATCTTCCGGCTTGTTGTAGAGGTCCACGTCGACGATCTGGAAATCCATGCCTTTTTCGTAGAGCACGATACGGCAGCGCTGGCTGAATGGGCAGCTCGTGCCCGAGTAGAGAGTCATCATGTCGGATCATCCGATAGCAAACGTCTTCGAGCCCTGCGCGGCACAGCGCACGGCAACGGACGGGCGCCGCCGCCTACCGGCGAGAGCGGCTTCCCGTCAATGCACGTCCTTCCAGTACTCCTTCTTGAGCGCAAAGGCGAGCACCCAGAAGAGACCCAGAAACAGCAACACGTATATGCCTATGGTCCTGCGTGTGGCGCCGGCGGGCTCGGCCATGTAATTCAGGTAGTTCACCAGATCGGCCACCAGGCGATCGTACTCGACCGGGGACAGTTGCCCTTTCTTCTCGAGCGCGAGTCTTTGAACGTCAGCCGGATACCCTTCCGGGCGCATCACACGCTCGGTCTTGAGTACCTGCTCGCCCTGCAGTTCGTACAGCACGTGCGGCATGGCGACGTTCGGATAGACGACGTTGTTCCAGCCGGTCGGTCGGTTCGCGTCGCGGTAAAAGCTTCGCATGTAGGTGTACAGCCAGTCGGCACCCGAGCCGGCGTGAGACGAGCGGGAACGCGCGATCACCGTGAGATCGGGCGGCGCAGTCCCAAACCACTCCTTGCCGTCCTTGGGCGCCATTGCCGTCTTCATGAGGTCGCCCACCTTTACGCCGGTGAAAATCAGGTTGTCCCGGATCTGCTGTTCGGTAAGCCCGAGATCCTGCAGACGGTTGTAGCGCATATAGTTCGCGCTGTGGCAACCAAGGCAGTAGTTCAAGAACGTGTGCGCGCCGCGCTGCAAGGAAATCATGTCCTGGCTGTCGATCGGGGCGCGGTCCAGTTTCACCTCTTCGGCCGCATGCAGGGCGCCGGGCAGGATCAACAGCGCGATGAGCATCTTTCCGACGATTGTCATTTTGCTTCGCTCTTCACCACGTCACCCTGTCGGGAACTGGCCGTGTCCTGTCCATACGTGAGTACCACGGCATGAGGGCAAAGAACGCGAAGTAGAGCACCGTTCCGATCTGCGCCAGCAGCGTGCGCAGATCCGACACGGTCTGTGTCCCCAGATAACCGAGTACGACGAATGCAATCACGAATATCGCAAGCGCGCATTTGTAAAGCGAGCCCTTATAGCGGATCGACTTAACCGGGCTGCGATCAAGCCAGGGCAGGAAGAAGAAGATCAGCACGGACACGCCCATGAGCACGACGCCCCATACCTTGGCATCGATGCTGAAAAAGCCTGCCACTAGCAGCGCGCTGACCACCGCGGCCGCAATCCATGCCGGCACGGTCCTCGCGCTCAGCGCGACCAGCAGGCCGAGCCCTATCGTGGCCACTGCGAGCACCCACATGAAATTCTCGGTGGTCGCGCGCAAAATCGAGTAATAAGGCGTGAAGTACCATACCGGGGCGATGTGCGGCGGCGTCTTCAGCGAGTCGGCGGGTATGAAGTTGTTGTACTCAAGAAAGTACCCGCCGAATTCCGGCATGAAAAACATGATGATCGCGAATACGATGAGGAACACTGCGGTGCCGAGGGTATCCTTGACGGTGTAGTACGGGTGAAACGGAATGCCGTCTACCGGGTGTCCGGTCGCCGGGTCCTTGCGGTTCTTGATTTCAACGCCGTCCGGATTGTTGGATCCCACTTCGTGCAGGGCCATGATGTGCGCGGCGACAAGCGCGAGCAGCAGAAGCGGAATCGCGATCACGTGGAACGAAAAAAAGCGGTTCAGGGTCGCATCCGACACCACGAAATCGCCGCGTATCCATCGCGCGAGGTCCGGACCGATGAGCGGAATGGCATCGAACAGGTTGACGATGACTTGCGCGCCCCAGTACGACATCTGTCCCCATGGCAGCAGATAGCCGAAGAAGGCTTCCGCCATGAGTGACAGGTAAATCAGCATGCCCACGATCCATACGAGTTCGCGCGGCCTGCGATAGGAGCCGTAGAGCAGCCCGCGGAACATATGCAGGTAGACGACGATGAAGAACGCCGAGGCGCCGGTCGAGTGCATGTAGCGGATGAACCAGCCGCCCGGCACGTCGCGCATGATGTACTCCACCGACGCAAAAGCCTGTCCCGCATCCGGTTTGTAGTGCATCGTGAGAAAGATCCCGGTCACGATCTGAATCACCAGGACGAGCAGCGCGAGCGAGCCGAAGTAGTACCAGAAGTTGAAATTTTTCGGCGCGTAGTACTCCGCGAGGTGCTCGCGCCACAGCTGCATCAGCGGAAAGCGCTGGTCGAGCCAGGTGAACAGGCCGTTCAACGGCCCGGCTCCGGTAACCGGAGTCTTCTCAGTGACGGCCATCAGCCTATCCCTTGTTGCGGTCTTCGCCGATCAGGATTTTGGTGTCGCCGGCGAACTTGTAGGGCGGCACCGGCAAGTTGTCGGGCGCGGGTTTGTTCTTGTAGACGCGTCCGGCAAGGTCGAACAGCGACCCGTGACAGGGACAGTAAAAGCCGCCTTTCCATTCGGAATCGAACGGCTCGGCCTGCGCCTGGAATCGGTCAACCGGCGAGCAACCGAGATGGGTGCAGATGCCGACCACCACCAGAAACTCGGGCCGGATCGAGCGGAATTCGTTCTCCGCATAGTTCGGTTGATCGCTGCGCTTGCTCGCCGGGTCGGCGACCTTGTCGTCGCTCGCCTTCACGGCCGCGAGCATCTCCTTCGAGCGCCGCACGATCCACACCGGTTTGCCCCGCCATTCCACGACCATCATCTGTCCCGGCTGGAGTGCGCCGACATCCGCTTCGACAGGCGCACCGGCGGCCTTCGCGCGCTCGGAAGGCAGCATGCTGGCGACAAATGGCACCGCGACGGCGCCGGTCGCCACACCTCCTGCAACGCTTGTTGCAGCGACGAGGAAGCGTCGCTTGCGTTTGTCCAAGTCCTGATCAGCCATAGGCGGTGGATCCCGTGCGAGCCGGAAAAAAACGCACATTGTACACAAAGCGCCGACGAATTTTAACTAAAATGCTGGAAAACAGAGCGCGATCAGGTGCTTGGACGGGGCTCCCCAAACCTACAGACAGACGCGGCAAGCGTGGCGGATCGCCACCCGAGCATTCATTTGTCATAGGGCCGCGCATCCCGGCATTCCCAGCGCCGCTCTTTTGCGGAATAATGTGCTTTCAAAACCCCCGCCCAAAACAACGCGCCGTGGATAGGGCCATATCATCGCTCGCGGCTCGCACAGTCGCCTGAACCGTCCCATGCATAAACTTTGGCTTGTATTCGCACAGTCGGCTACGGTGTGTCTCGCGGCCTTGTTCGTCGTATCGACGTTGCGGCCGGATCTTATCGGATGGAACGCGAACCGCAACAGCGTGGTGACGATCAAGGAACCGCCGGCTGCAAGCGTGCCGCCGCGAGTAAGTTCTTTCAGCGATGCCGCCCAAAAAGCCATGCCCGCTGTCGTGAACATCTCGACCACGAAGGAAACAAAGCTGTCGCGGCATCCGTTGCTGGAAGACCCGGTGTTCCGTCACTTTTTCGGCGACCAGTTGGGGTCCCAGACCCAGAGGAGCACCAATCTGGGATCGGGTGTCATCGTCAACGACAAAGGCTACATACTGACCAACAGCCATGTCGTGGAGGCGGCCGATGAGATCGAGGTCGTACTGGCCGACTCACGCAGAACGCGTGCGCGTGTGGTGGGATCGGATCCGGAGACGGACATTGCCGTAGTGAAAATCGATCTCCCCGAGCTGCCCTCGATTACGTTCAGCCTTCCGGAACAGGCGCGCGTGGGGGACGTTGTGCTCGCCATCGGCAACCCGTACGGATTCGGCTCCACGGTCACGTTGGGAATCGTAAGCGCGCTCGGCCGCTCGAACCTACCGATCAATGTCCCGTTCCAGAACTACATCCAGACGGATGCCGCGGTCAATCCGGGAAACTCGGGCGGTGCACTCGTCGATATCGCGGGCAATCTGATCGGCATCAATTCATCGATCTACTCCAGCACGGGCAGCAGCGTCGGCATCGGCTTTGCGATCCCCGCCAGCGTGGCAAAGGACGTCCTGGAACAGATCGTCCGCAGCGGTGGCGTCACGCGCGGCTGGATCGGCGTCGCTGCCCAGGACATGACCAGCGCGATCGCAGAGTCGTTCAAATTGTCCGATACGCGGGGCGCGCTCATCTCCGAGGTAATAAGCGGCAGTCCCGCCGACAAGGCCGGCGTCAAATCGGGTGACATACTGATCGGGGTGAATGGCAGGCCGGTCACGGGCTCCAACGCCATGCTTGAGTTGATCTCGGCCCTCAAACCGGGTCAGGATGCGCGGCTCCAACTCGTGCGCGAACGGCGTGAAACGGAACTCGTGGTGAGCGTGGGCCGCCGCCCGCGGCCATCGCAGCCGTAGCCGCTTGACGCACACCCCGGTGCTAGCGGCCCTTCTGGTCCGCTTCGATCTTATCCAACTCGCTTTCCATTTCGCCGTCCGACAGCGGACGATAGGAATCGGATGCGTCCTCTTCATGCGGTCGCACGAAGCGCGCAGCAAAAATTCCCACCTCGTAAAGCAAGCACATGGGTATCGCGAGCAGAAGTTGTGACAGGACGTCGGGCGGCGTCACGACCGCTGCAACGACAAATGCACCGACGATCACGAATCCCCGCACCTCCTTCAGTTTCTCGACGGTCACCGCGCCGGTCCGCACGAGCACGAGCTGCAGCAGCGGTATTTCGAAGGTGATGCCGAAAGCGAGGAACATCGTGATGACGAAGCTCAAATAGGCTTCGATGTCCGGAGCCGGGGTAATGGCCTCGGGAGCGAAAGACTGAATCGCATGAAAAACGAGTCCGAAAACGATGAAGTAACAATATGCGACGCCGAGAAAAAAGAGCGCGGTGCTGCTCACGACAAGCGGCAGAGCAATGCGTTTTTCGTGCGCGTAAAGTCCGGGCGCAACAAAGGCCCACGCCTGATAGAGGACGTACGGCAATGCGATGAGGAAGGCGGCCAGTATCGTGACCTTGAGCGGAACGAATACCGGCGATACCACCCCGGTTGCAATCATGCGCGTGCCTTCGGGCAGCGCCTGAGTCATGGGGCGTGCCAGCACATCGTACACGCTGCCGACGCCCGGCCATATGGAAAGAAGGGCGGTTACCACGCCGATGGCGATCAGCGCGCGGATCAGGCGGTCGCGCAACTCGACCAGGTGCGAGATGAAGGTGTCTTCGCCCATGCGGCGGCAGGCGCAGGGCTTCAGCCCGGCCGGCGTTCGGGCGCAGCCGGTGTGCCGTCCAACCCCAGATCGAGTTGGCCCGAACCGACAGCCGGTGTGACGGGGTCAGGCGGTTGCGACGCGGGTGCGCCCGTTTTCTCTTCGGCGATCTTCCTGAGCTCGGTTTCTGTTTCGTTGATTCCGCTGGATACCGAGCTTTCGAACGAATGCGCCGCGTCCTGCATGGAGGCTCGCAGCTTTTTCAGCTCGTCGATCTCCATCTCCCGGCTGATGTCGGCCTTGACGTCGTTCACATAGCGCTGCATCCGCCCGAAGAGGTGGCCGAGCGTGCGCGCCGCCTTGGGGAGCCGCTCGGGCCCGATCACCAGCAACGCCACCACGGCGATGATGATGAGCTCGGAGAAGCCGATGTCGAACATGCCGGAAAAGGATACGCGGGGTGCGAGGTGCGAACGGGCGAGGGCCCCGCCGCCTCAACGGCGACCTACACTCGCGGCGTTTCCTTCCTCGCTTCGCCCTCGATGGTCTGGCCGGTGCCCGGCGGTATTTCGGCTTTGGCCTGTGCGGACTTGTCCTCTTCGGATTTCATTCCATCCCGGAATCCCTTGACAGCAGTGCCAAGGTCGCTGCCGAGGTTGCGCAGTTTCTTGGTTCCGAACACGAGAACCACCACGAGCAGGACGATCAGCCAATGCCAGATGCTGAATGAACCCATATGATTACTCCTTGCCGCCGCGGGAGGCGCGGCGGCCGCCGTGGCGCGTAATGAAGCCCTGACCGACGTTAGGCTCTACTCCACCGCGCCCGTTCCCCCACCCGGCGATCGAAAAATCACGCTCACGTGCGGGCTTTTTTTTCGTCGATACCGGACATGCCTTCGCGGCGCTGCAACTCGGCGAGCACGTCGTCCGGACCGAGTCCATGCCAAGCGAGCAAGATCAGGCTGTGAAACCACAGATCGGCCGCTTCCCGAACGACGTGCATTTTATCACCGTCCTTCGACGCGAGCAGGGTTTCGGCCGCCTCCT
>DATFGD010000536.1:0-7792 GCA_035249725.1 Burkholderiales bacterium | reverse complement strand
GCCTCGAATCCCGCGTAATCGACTCGCACATCGCGCTCGCGCGCAATATCGGCCGTCAAGTCAACCGGGAAGCCGAACGTGTCATAGAGCTGAAAGACCGTCTCGCCATCGAGCATGCGGTCCTCGCGATTGAGCGCGCCTTCCAGCACCTTCATTCCGTTCGCGAGCGTCTCCGCGAAGCGCTCTTCTTCCTGGCGCAGCACTTGTGAAACCCGATCGGCAACTTTCGGCAGCTCGGGGTACGCCTCGCCCATCGCGCGCGAAAGATCCGCCACCAGCCGGTGGAAGAAAGGATCGGTCTGGCCGAGCTTGTAGCCGTGTCGAATGGCCCGGCGAACAATGCGGCGCAGTACGTAACCCCGTCCCTCGTTCGACGGAATGACGCCATCCACGATCAGAAAGCTGCACGCCCGGATATGGTCCGCAATCACCTTGAGCGAATTGCTGCCGTAGTCCTTGCTATGCGTTTCCCGCGCCGCCGCCTTGATGAGGTCCTGGAAGAGGTCGATCTCGTAATTCGAGTGGACGCCCTGCAACACCGCGGCGATGCGCTCGAGCCCCATCCCGGTATCGACGGACGGCTTGGGCAGCGGGTGCATCGTACCGTGCTCATCGCGGTTGAATTGCATGAACACGAGATTCCAGATCTCGACGAAGCGGTCGCCGTCGGCGTCCTTCGATCCCGGCGGGCCCCCGGGGATGCCGGCGCCGTGATCCCAGAAGATTTCGCTGCACGGGCCGCAGGGGCCGGTATCCGCCATCTGCCAGAAATTGTCGCTCTGGTATTTCGGCGCGCCGGGCTTGTCGCCGATGCGCACGCAGCGTTCCTTCGGCACGCCGATCTCTTTCGTCCAGATGTCGTACGCCTCGTCATCCTCGTGATAGACCGTGGTCCACATGCGCTCGGGGGCGAGTCCGTAAGCCTTCGTCAGCAGCTCCCACGCATAGCGTATGGCCGCCTGCTTGAAGTAGTCGCCGAAACTGAAGTTGCCGAGCATCTCGAAGAAGGTGTGATGGCGGGCGGTATAGCCCACGTTCTCCAGATCGTTGTGCTTGCCGCCGGCACGCACGCAGCGCTGTGCGGTGGTGGCGCGCGCATACGAGCGCTTTTCCTGTCCCAGGAACACGTCCTTGAATTGCACCATGCCGGAATTCGTGAACAGCAACGTCGGATCATTGCCCGGAACGAGCGGGCTCGAAGCCACGATGGTGTGCCCCTGGCCGGCGAAGTAGTCCAGAAATGCCCTGCGAATGTCGCTGCTTTTCATTGAATGCCCTGATTGATCGCGCCGGCTCCGTAAACCTACCGAATGCGCTTTGTTTCCTCAACCCGGAGACCGATGGACTGCCCGCCCACGATGGCGGTACTCCGGACGACCCCGGTCAGGGCCACATCCGCATTCGGCTGCGGCAAAGTCCCGTTGGTGATCACGGTGATTTCGCCGGTTTCGTCGCGCACGATGAACGCCTGCCCCAGTATCGGCAGTTTGATCGAATCGGCCACCTTGCCTTTGATCTTCACTTCCTTGCTCTCGAATCCGCCCGGCCCGGCAACGATTTCCTTGATCGGCGTGTAGCCGAACGGCAAGTAGTCGCAGCCCGCGACGAGAAGAAGCGCTGCGCAAGCGGCAAGCGTGATACGTCTATGCATTTTCATCATCGGCTCCGGTGGACCGGAAGATCTGCAATATGGTGTCCATGGCAAAGCCGCGCCCCTGCATGAACCGGATTTGCCGGGCGCGCTCGGCACGGTTCGCAGGCGGCGCCCTGAACTTCCGTCGCCATACGGCCCGGGCCGACTCGAGATCGCTCTCCTTCAACTGGGGCAGGACCGCTGCCACTACTTCTTCGGCCACCCCCTTCGCGAGCAGTTCCTGGCGGATCCGGGCGCTGCCAAACCGTCGGCGGCGCGCATGTATGAGCTGCTCGGCGACGCGTTGCTCGGCGAGCCAGCCGCGCGTAGCCAGTTCATCCAGAAGACGGTCCAGCGCGTGCGGATCTTCGGCATGCGGCGCGAGCTTGCGCTGCAGCTCCTGCCGCGAGTGCTCTCGCCGCGCCAGCAGCCGCAGTGCCCGGGAGCGCAGGCTATCCGACGGCTTTTCTGGGCTCAGGCTTGGCTTCGGCCGTTGGCTCTGCGACACCGATACCCACCGCGGCGAGGACCTTCATTTCGATTTCGCGCGCGAGCTCGGCATGCTCCTTCAGGTAGTCCCGCGTGTTGTCCTTGCCCTGTCCGATGCGCTCCTTGCCGTAGGTGTACCAGGCGCCGGACTTGTCGATGATGCGATGGGCGACGCCCAACTCGATGATTTCGCCTTCGCGCGAGATGCCCTCCCCATACAGGATATCGAAGTCGGCATTGCGGAAGGGCGGCGCGACCTTGTTCTTCACCACCTTGGCGCGGGTCTCCGAGCCGATCACCTCGTCCCCCTTCTTGATCGAGCCGATGCGACGGATGTCGATCCGCACCGAGGCGTAGAACTTGAGCGCGTTGCCGCCGGTGGTCGTTTCGGGGTTGCCGAACATGACGCCGATCTTCATGCGAATCTGGTTGATGAAGATGACCAGCGTGTTGGACCGCTTGATGTTCGCGGTGAGCTTCCGCAGCGCCTGCGACATGAGCCGCGCCTGCAGACCCATCTGCGGCTCGCCCATCTCGCCTTCAATCTCGGCTTTCGGGACCAGCGCCGCGACGGAATCGATCACCACCACGTCGACCGATCCCGAGCGCACCAGCATGTCGGCAATTTCGAGCGCCTGCTCGCCGTTGTCGGGCTGCGAGATCAACAGTTCGCTGACGTTGACGCCCAGCTTTTCCGCGTACTGCGGATCGAGCGCGTGTTCTGCATCGATGAAGGCCGCAGTGCCGCCCAACTTCTGCATCTGCGCGATGACGGAAAGCGTCAGGGTCGTCTTGCCGGATGACTCCGGCCCGTAGATCTCCACCACTCGGCCGCGCGGCAAACCGCCGATGCCGAGCGCGATGTCCAGTCCGAGGGAACCGGTTGAGACCACCTGTATGTCCCGGGCAATCTCCGCTTCGCCCAGGCGCATGATCGATCCCTTGCCGAATTGCTTCTCGATCTGCGACAGCGCGGCGGAGAGCGCCTTGCTCCTGTTTTCGTCCATCTTTCCCCCCGTATACAAGCTATGGATTATGTCACACATGGCGCGCCTGACATAACGAACCCTGTGTGGTTGGGAGACAGCGCATCACACTCTGTCAGGTTTCCTTAACGCCCCGCACGCGCTTACGGATGACCGGCTGCTCTTATTGCCGGCTGGTTTCGAGCAAATGCAGCACGCCGTGCAGCGCGTGCACGACCGATTGCTTGCGCACGGCCTGGCGGTCCCCCGCAAAATATCGCGTCTCGCTCGCGACGGCGCCTCCCTTGATCCCCCACGCAAAACACACCGTGCCGACCGGCTTCTCCGGCGTGCCGCCTCCGGGACCCGCCGTTCCGCTCACCGCTACGGCGACTTGCGCATGGCTGCGTTCCAGCGCACCCGCCACCATTTCACGGACTGTCGACTCCGATACCGCGCCATGTCGTCCCAGCGTATCGGAATTCACCCCCAGCATCTCACGCTTGGAAATGTAGGTATACGTGATAAAGCCGCGCTCGAACCAGTGCGAACTATCAGGCACCATGGTGATCGCTTCGCCGACCCCGCCGCCAGTACAGGATTCCGCAGTGGCCAGCATGAGCTTGCGCTCTTTCAACGTCTGGCCGACCCGCTCGGCCAACGCATACAGGGTGTCTTCAGTCATGATCCCGTGAACGATTTTGCTATTGCAAGGACGGTAAGCGTATAGAACGCCGCGAGGAGATCGTCGAACATCACGCCAAATCCGCCTTTCAGTTTGCGGTCATAGTAGCGGATCGGCGGCGGCTTCAGGATATCAAACAGTCGAAACAACAGAAACGCACTGGCCTGCCACAGCGGTTGCGCCGGGGTGAAAAAGAGCACCAGCAGAAATGCCGTGATCTCATCCCACACGATGCCGCCGTGATCGGCGCGCCCCAGCGCACGACCGGTGCGAGCGCACAACCCCATGCCGGCCAGGAACATTACCGCAATCAGCGCGACCAGCGCCATGGCGTCCATCCACGGCGACAGCATCCAGAATAGCGGAAAAGCGAGCAGCGTCCCGAACGTTCCGGGCGCTGCGGGAACGAGCCCCACCCCAAAGCCGAACGCCAAAAAATGTGCGGGATGTTGCAACACGAAGCGCCACGTCGCGCGTCCGCTCGCTTCAGCGAAAGTGGTCGTATCCATCGCTTTCCACTCTCATCAGCCTGCCGGTGCGATCCACAACCCTGACTTCCGGGCGGCGCGACGCGGCCCGCTCGATATGCCCGATGGCGGTCACGTGGACGGCCGCACGGCGCGCCGCGGCGAGTACCGTTTTGCGTCGCTCGGGTCCCGCGGTAAAGCACAGTTCGTAATCGTCGCCGCCGGCGAGCAGCGCGCGGCGCGCCACGGGCAAGTCGAGACGCTTCTTCATCACCCCGGATACCGGCAGACGCGCAAATTCGATGACTGCTGACACGCTGGAGCGGACGCAGATGTGGCCGAGATCCGCGCATAAGCCATCGGACACGTCGATGGCACTATGGGCAATCCGGCGCAGCGCGCGGCCGAGCGCGATCCTCGGAACCGGCGCATCCAGGCGACGCTGCAGCCTGACCAGTTCATGCGCGTCCAGTTTCACGCGCCGCTTTCGTGCCGCGACGGCAAGCGCCGCATCGCCGATGCGCCCGGACACCCACACCTCGTCGCCGGGACGCGCGCCGCTTCGCATGAGCGCCTCCCCCGCCGGCACTTCGCCGAGGATCTGGACACAGATGGCGAGGGGGCCGCGCGTGGTGTCGCCGCCGATCAGCGCAACGTCGTGCTGACGTGCAAGGCGCATGAAACCGGAGGCGAACGCACGCAGCCATGCCGGCTCGGCCGCCGGCAGCGCGAGCGCAAGGAGCGCCCAGCGTGGCGTTGCGCCCATCGCCGCCATGTCCGAAAGATTGACCGCGAGCGCTTTGTGTCCGAGTTGCTTCGCATCGGCATCTGGAAAAAAGTGCCGCCCGGATATCAACATGTCGGCCGCGACGACGAGCTCCATGCCGGCGCGCGTGCGGACGAGCGCCGCGTCGTCGCCTACCCCGAGCCGTGTATGCGGCGCCGGATGCGTGAAATAGCGCCGGATCAGCTCGAACTCGGAGAGCATGGTGTCAGGGCGTGGCGCTATCCGGCGGAGGTGGCGGCGCCTTGGCTCGCGCCTGCTCCTCGAGCCATTTCTTCTTCATCGCCCGGGGAAAATAAAAGTCCACCGCGGCGAATCCGAGAAAGAAGAGCGCGACCAGCAGGGCGGTCCCCTGCCCCATATGGGCCGCCCCCGCTACCAGAACGTAGAGTCCCAGCACGAGGTTGACGACACCGGCGAAATAAAACGCGAGCATCCGTTTCCTGAGCCGTTCGTCCATGACTATCCCCGCTGTATGATGAAGCGTTCAGGCGGACTTCGCTTCGGCAGCACGCATGCGCGTCGCCAGCCGGTCGAGCACCCCGTTCACGAACTTGTGACCATCCGTGCCGCCATACTCCTTGGCGAGCTCCACCGCCTCGTTGATCACCACCCGATACGGCACCTCGGGCTGACGGCGGAATTCATAGGCTGCGAGCAGCAGGATGCCGCGCTCGACTGGAGAGAGCCCCGCAAACGACCGCTCGAGGCAGGGGGCGATTTCCTGCTCGAGTTCGCCTGCGTCGCGCACCACCCCGTGCAGCAGCGCCTTGAAGTAATCCGCATCCAGTTTTTCGAAACCTTTGGCCTCCGCAAGCTGCTGTGCGATCGCGTCGGGCTCCGCCTTCGCAAGCTGCCATTGGTAGAGGCCCTGCAACGCGAAGGCCCGAGCGCGGCGGCGGCTAGTCTTGCTCATCGAGTGCCTTCAAAAGATTCGCCATTTCGATCGCCGCGATGGCGCAATCGGCGCCCTTTTCCGTCATGCGGGCGAGCGCCTGGTCTTCGTCGTCGGTCGTCAGTATGCCGTTTGCAACCGGCACGCCGGTGTCGAGCTGCACGCTCGAAATCCCGGCCGCCGACTCGTTGGCGACGATTTCGAAATGATACGTCTCGCCGCGCACCACGGCGCCCAGCGCGATCAGTGCATCGTAGCGCCCGGTCTGTGCCATTTTCTGCAAAGCGAGGGGCGCTTCCAGAGCACCCGGCACGGTGACGATATGGATGTCGCTTTCACGCACGCCGTGCTTTGCGAGCGCCGCCGTGCACGCGGAGAGCAACCCTTCTCCGATGTCGTGGTTGAAGCGGCTCATGACGATGCCGATCCTCAGTTCAGCGCCCTTGCGGTCGGGCTCCAGTTCATCGATGTTGTCGAAGCGTGCCATGAGATTTTCCCGGTAAGCGCTTAAGCCGAACGCGCGCTAATTGGACGGCGGTTTTTCCTTCTCGCCCTGCGGCGGCTGCAGGTAGCCCGTGACTTCGAGATCGAATCCGGTCATGCTGGGCATCGGCCGCGGGAACGCGAGCAGCCGCATTCTTCTGACCTTGAGGTCGCGCAGGATCTGCGCGCCAATGCCGTAGTTGCGCAGCGCAATCCTCGGCTGCGTTGCGTTTCGGCGTTGCGGTCGCGCGCGCTCGAGCAGCTCAGCGGCCGTTTCCAGGCGGTGCAGCAGCAGTACGATTCCGCATTCGGCGCGCCCCACGGTCGCGAGCGCGTCGTGAAAGTTCCACGAGTGGCTCGTGCTTCCCGTGTCGAGCAGATCGATGACGGACAGCGGCTCGTGCACCCGTACCAGCACTTCGCTGTCCGGACCGGGTGTGCCCTTGACCAGAGCGAGATGCGTTTCATCTCCGATGCGGTCGCTGTAAACATAGAGGCGAAAGCGGCCTTGCGCGGTGTCGATGTCGCGCTCCGCCACCCGCGTGACGAGCGACTCGGTGCGGCTGCGATACTCGATGAGATCGGCGATGGTGCCGATCTTGAGCCCGTGGGCGCGCGCGAACACCTCGAGTTCGGGCAGTCGCGCCATCTCGCCATTTTCGCCGAGAATTTCGCAGATCACCGCTGCGGGGGTGAGCCCGGCCAGTCGCGCGAGGTCGCAGCCGGCTTCGGTATGGCCCGCGCGTACCAGCACGCCGCCTTCCTCCGCCATGAGTGGAAAAATATGTCCCGGCTGAACGATGTCGCGCGGGCCCGCGTCGGGACGGATGGCCGCTTGCACGGTGCGCGCGCGATCCGCAGCGGAAATGCCGGTCGTCACGCCTTCCGCTGCTTCGATCGATACAGTGAAATTGGTCCCGAGCGGCGAACGGTTGTTGGCGACCATCAGCGGCAGATTCAATTGGCGGCACCGGTCTTCCGTGAGCGTCAGGCAAATGAGCCCGCGTCCGTGGCGCGCCATGAAGTTGACCGATTCCGGCGTCACGAACTCCGCCGCCATCAGGAGATCGCCCTCGTTCTCACGATGCTCCTCATCGACCAGCACGACCATTCTACCGGCCTTGATCTCGGGGATGATTTCGGTGATGGGACTGATGGCCATAATTATTCGGGTCGCGCGCGGTTCGATACGCCTTCCAGCAGCCGTTCGGCGTAGCGCGCCAGCAGGTCTACCTCGAGGTTGACCTTATCGCCAACCTTCAGATCACGCAAGCGCGTGGCCTGCAATGTGTGCGGAATGAGGTTGACGCTGAACTGCACGCCGCTTACCGAATTTACGGTGAGGCTGACCCCATCGATCGCCACCGAACCTTTGCGTGCGATGTATCGGG
>DATFGD010000535.1:0-4476 GCA_035249725.1 Burkholderiales bacterium | reverse complement strand
TGCGGCGTGCCATGGCGATGCCGAAGCAACCATGAAAGGCGTGGCGACGCGCTATCCCAGGATCGACCCCGGCGCCGCACGTCTCGTGAATCTCGAAGGGCGCATCAACCTGTGCCGCGTGCGGCACCAGGAGGCCGTTCCTTTGTCCTATGAAAGCGATGAATTGCTGGCGCTGACCGCATACGTTGCGTACCAGTCGCGCGGGTTGCCGGTTGATGTCGATGTGAATTGGCAGAACCGCACGCACTTCGATCGCGGCCGCGCGCTTTATTACCGGCGTATGGGGCAGATGAACCTCGCATGCACGCATTGCCACGACCGGAACTGGGGACGCAAGCTGCTCGCCGAGACCATCAGCCAGGGCCACGGCAACGAATATCCGGCATACCGGCTCGAATGGCAGACGATGGGCTCACTGCACCGTCGTTTTCGAAGTTGCCTCTATGGCATACGGGCCGAAATGCTGCCCGCGGGCTCTCCGGAATATCTGGATCTCGAGTTGTTTCTCGCTTGGCGCGCCCGGGGTCTCCCGATCGGGACGCCGGGCGTGAGGCGATAGCGACCCCCGGACACGTGCCTTTCGGAGGATGAGGCCCGGTAGGTACGCCATAGGGCTGCGTGTAACATGGTGAGCGCTCCCCTCACGAAAATGGAGGACGCCATGGCTTCCCACGACTCGACTCAGGCATTTTCCAGCGAGCACATCAGGGACTCGGCAAGCGGGTCGATGCGTGACGGCGGCGACATCTACACCCGCGTACACGATCTCACGCTGCTGGCATTGCGCAGCCGCCGGTTCGACCGGCGCGAAATCCGTGAAGTGATACGCGCGATCACCGACGGCATTACGGTGGGCGCGGAGCAAAGCCGTGCCGATATGCGCCACTCGCTGGCGGAAGCGTTTCGCGGGATTGACGAAGCGCTCAGAAAATCCACTGAGGCGGGCCAGACGGCACTGCGCCAGCTTGTCGCTACCGGCCGCGGCTTCTCGGAGCGCGAGTTGAAGCACGCGCTGGCCGACTTGAAAAAAATCGAAGAGGATTTTCTCTCCACCGTCGAGCAGGTGGCCGAAGGCGCGAACGAGCATGTGCGGCCGGAACTGCGTGATGTGCTGACCCGCGCACGCCGCGGCGGCACCCACACCGGCAGGCAGATCGCCGGCATGATGGCGGAATTTGCGCAGCGGTTCTCGACGGCTTCGCTCGACGTAGCGCTCGGGGGGCTCGAGGCCGCGAGCGAGTTCAGCGCGCGCTTTGCCCAGGCGGCGGGCGGCGCACTGGCCGCGATCGCAGACGCGATCTCGGACCAGCGATCCTCGCGCGTGGATCCAGTCGCGACCACGCGCAAGCCGGCGGAGCCCGCAAGCGGCAGTACCTGAAAGCCCGCGACATGCTGCGCGAAACGCTGGGCGCGATGCGGGACCTGCCGCGCCTGCAGGAAATCACCACCTGTTTCATTCGCCACGGCCTCGGCGATGTCGTGCGCCGCATCGGCGTCGCGACGGTGCTGGAACGGGCGGGACAAATCATGCACTGGAGCGAAGGCCCGTCGTCGTTCCGGCTCGAACCCGCGCAGCGCATGCGCCTTGCGTTCGAGGAACTCGGTCCCACGTTCATCAAGCTCGGCCAGGTCCTCGCGACCCGCGTCGATCTGCTGCCGCCGCACTGGATCGCCGAATTCGAAAAGCTGCACAGCGAGGTGCCGCCGGTGCCGTTCGAGGAACTGCTTCCGGACCTCGAACGAGCGCTGGGACGCTCGCCCTTCGACGTATTCACCGAGCTTGATACCACCGCCCAGGGTTCGGCCTCCATCGCCCAGGTGCATCGCGCGCGCCTTGCGGACGGCACCCCGGTCGTGCTCAAGGTGCGCCGCCCCGGAATACGCGCCAAGATCGACGCCGATCTGCGGATACTTGGCCACGTCGCGGAGCTGATCGAATCGGAATTGCCCGATGCGCGACGCTACCGGCCGCTCGAGATCGCCGCCGAATTTTCGCGCTCGCTCGACCGCGAGCTCGACTTCACCATAGAAGCGCGCCATGTCGAGCGCTTCGCTGCCAATTTCCAGGGTGATCCGTATATCGTCATTCCGAAGGTGTATCCGGAATGGACGAGCGAGATGCTGCTCGTGCAGCAGCACATCACCGGCATACCCGGCACCGACTACGCTGCGGTGGTAGCGGCAGGCCTCGACCCCAGGGTGCTCATGTCGCGCGGTGCGGAGTGCATGCTGAAGATGATCCTGATCGACGGGTTTTTTCACGCCGATCCCCATCCCGGCAATGTGTTCTACCTCGCGGGCAATCGCATCGTGATGATCGACTACGGCATGGTCGGGCGCCTGAGTCCGCATCGCCGCAGGCAGGTGGTGGACCTGCTTGCGGGAATGGCGCGGCTCGAGGAAGAGGCGATGCTGGAGGTGCTGATCGACTGGGCCGGCGAAGCACAGGTCGACGAGGCGAAATTGGTCGCCGACGTGAACGAGCTGGTGTTCGACTACGAGCTGATGCCGCTCAAGGACATCCGGATCGGCACGCTCATCCGGCATTTCGCTGCCATCGTGCGCCGGCATTCCATCGTGCTGCCTTCCGATCTCACGCTCATGTTCAAGGCGCTCATCACGCTCGAAGGCCTCGGGCGACAGTACGACCCGGACTTTCGGATCACCGAGCACCTGACGCCATGGCTGCGGCGCGCGCTTCACAAGCGATACCAGCCCAACGAGATCGTGCGTCGCGGGCGTAACGCCGTGGGCGAGTTCTTCGGTGTGATAAGCAGCGTGCCACGCGATCTCGCGCGGCTGCTGCGCGAGGCGCGGCGCGGCAGGATGCGGGTGGATCTCGACCTGAAGCGGCTCGATTCTTTCGGCCGGCAACTCGATCGCACGCTCGACCGCGCGACGGTGGGCATACTCACCGCATCGCTCGTCATCGGGTCGTCCATCGTGCTGACGGTGCGGGACAGCCCGGCGGTGTTCGGCATTCCCGTGCTGCCGGTGCTGGGGTTATCGGGCTACGTGCTCGCCTTTCTCAACAGCATCTGGATCGTCTACGGCATCTGGCGTTCGGGAAAGCAGTAAGCCGCACGGACCACCCCGTCTGCCTGCACAGACACCCCTCCTCATGCAGGAGGGGAATAACGTTTGGATTTTATCCCCGCCTCCGACGAGGCCTCGCACGCGAGGCGGGGTGGTGAAGCTACCGCAGCGAAGCGTTGATCCGCTCGAGCGTCACCGCACCCGGGCACAGCTCGCGTACGTCGAGCTGGTTGAGCGGCGTCTCCACCGTGTTGAGATGCCCGTGCAGATCCGTCGGGTTGGGATCGACGTAGAGCAGGCCGGTCACCACTTCGCCGGCCGCGGCGCGCTCCTGCAGGTAGTTCATCACCTTGATGCGATCGGTCGGATCGTAATCCGGTGCGAGCTTCCTCAGGCGCAGCGTCGAGCCGTCGTGCTGCGGTACGTTGACGACTTCACCGGGCGCGTAATCCGCCGTGATCTCTTCTCTGTGCTCGATGAAGTCCAGCCGGTTGACCGCCTCGTTGTGGTGGCGCACGTAGTCGTAGCTCTTGGTCGATCCGGGATGATTGTTGAAGGCGACGCACGGCGAGATGACATCGAGGAATGCCGCGCCCTTGTGTTCGATCGCCGCCTTGATGAGCGGCACGAGCTGCTGCTTGTCTCCGGAAAAGCTGCGGGCGACGAAGGTCGCGCCCAGCAGCAGCGCCATGCCGATCATGTCGAGCGGCTCGTCGCTGTTGACCACGCCGCGCTTCGATTTCGAGCCCTTGTCCGCGGTCGCCGAGAACTGGCCCTTGGTGAGCCCGTACACGCCGTTGTTTTCGACGATATAAACCATGTTGACCCCGCGGCGCATGCAGTGCGCGAACTGGCCGATACCGATCGACGCGGAATCACCGTCGCCCGATACGCCCAGGTAGATCAGTTCGCGATTGGCGAGGTTTGCGCCCGTCATGACGGACGGCATGCGGCCGTGCACGCTGTTGAAGCCGTGCGAATTACCGAGAAAATAGTCCGGCGTCTTGGAACTGCAGCCGATGCCCGAGAGCTTGGCTACCCGATGCGGCTCGATGTCGAGTTCCCAGCACGCCTGCACGATGGCGGCCGAGATCGAATCGTGTCCGCAGCCCGCGCACAAAGTCGAGATCTTGCCCTCGTAATCGCGGCGCGTGTAGCCGACCTGGTTCTTCGCAAGCGTCGGGTGATGCAGTTTGGGCTTAGTCAGATACGTCATCTCACATTCCTTATTCGGGACATGCCGGCGTTCGTCCGGCTGTGCCTGCTTGGTCCTGTACTTACGATGCGACCTTCTTCAGTGGCACCACGGTGCGCGCCCCCGCATGTTTTGCGATTTCTCCCACGATGAAGCGCGCGGTGATCGGCGTGCCGTCGTAGTGCAGCACGGAAATGAGCCGCGTGGGATTCACCTTCGCCTCGTTGACCAGCAGCGTCTTGAGC
>DATFGD010000534.1:0-7628 GCA_035249725.1 Burkholderiales bacterium | reverse complement strand
CCGATCGTGGGCAGCTCCGGCAGAGCCTTGAGCCGCTTCGCCCCGGTCACCGCGATGCCCCGCAACCGCCCCGCTTTGATGAGCGGCTGCGCGGAAATAGGGCTCCCCAGCATCCAGTTCACCTGCCCGGTCATCACGGCGGGATAACCGTCGGCGACACCCTTGTACGGAATGTGCGTCATGCGGGTATGAGTGAGCGCGGTCAAAAGTTCCGCACCGAGATGCAGCACCCCGCCCATCCCCGAAGACGCATAGTTGATGGCACCCGGCTTGGCCTTCGCGAGCGCAACCAGATCGTTCACCGTTTTCGCCGGAAACGACGGCGTCACGACGACGATGTACGGATTGGTCGTCAACTTCGTGATCGGCTGAAAGTCGCGGATCGGGTCGTACGGCGTCTTGCGGATCGCCGCGTTGGTAACATAGCTGCTGCTGCTCACCATCAGCGTGTAGCCGTCCGGTGTCGCGCGCGAGACGATCTCCGCGCCGAGGCTGCCGCCCGCGCCGGGCCGGTTATCGACGATGAAAGGCTGGCCCCACAGCGCGTTGAAATGCTGGCCGACGACACGCGCGAGAGAATCCACGCCGCCGCCCGCCGGCACCGGCACGACGATGCGCACGGGCCGCGCAGGATAGTTCGGTGCAGCGAATGCGAGCGCCGGTGCGAACAACGGCAGCGCAGCGATCAAGCATCGCATCATCTTCCTATTCACCACTCACTTCCTCTTCGTTTCGGCTCTGTCGTCGTCCGCGCGGCAGTTGGTCGTTCATAGCCCGATTCATTGACCCGATCCGCATGCCGAGGCACCGTCATCGGGCCAGAGATCCGGGTCAATCGACCTTGAGACCGTTCTCCTTCACCACCTTCGCCCACTTGGCGATCTCGGACTTGATAAACGCATCGAACTCCGCCGGCGCAGTGGCCACCGGGTCTGCGCCCTGCGCCGCAAGCCGCGATCGCACATCCGGCGCCTTCACGGTATTCGCGATCGCGCGGTGTATGGCATTCACCGCACCGGCCGGTGTCCCCGCCGGCGTCAGCACGCCAAACCACAGCACCATGTCGTAACCCGGCACGCCAGCCTCGGCAACGGTCGGCACATCGGGAAGCGCGGACGAGCGTTTCGATGAGCCCACCGCCAGCGCGCGCAGCTTTCCTGACTGGATATGCGCGCCTACCGAAATCAGATTCTCGAACAGCAGCGCCGCCTCGCCGCGCAGTATGCCGATCACCGACTGCGTCCCTTTGTACGGCACATGGACGAGATCGACTTTCGCCTGGCTCTTGAACAGCTCCATCGCCATGTGAGGCGAGCTTCCATTCCCGCCGGACGCATAATTGAGCGAGCCTGGCTTGGCCTTCGCGAGCGCAAGCAGCTCCTTCACCGACTTCACCGGCAACGATGGGTGCGACACGAGGAACGTATGAATGGACACCACCTGCGACACCGGCGCGAAATCGCGGACCGGGTGGTAATTCAGTTTCGAGTAGAGGCTCAGGTTCGCCGCGTGCGAAAGCCCGACGATGATGATGGTGTGCCCGTCCGCCGGCGCCTTCGCCGCGATCTCCGCAGCGATATTGCCGCCTGCGCCCGCGCGGTTGTCGATCACCACCTGCTGCCGCCACGCCTCGGTCATCTTTTCCGCAAGCACGCGTGCGAGTCCGTCGGTTGCGCCTCCGGGCGGAAATGGCACGATGAAACGCACCGTCTTCTGCGGAAACTCCTGAGCCCAAGCGCCGCTCGCGCAGCATGCCGCGAGCCACATGGACGCGATCCATTTTCGATTCATGATTCGGCCTCCTTATGCTTGTGGAGCCATTATAGTAAGCTCACGCCCCTGCACGGAGAACGCATGCGAAACTCATATCTCGACCTCGCGCTGGCATTGGCGTTGAGCGCTCTTCCCGGCCACGCACTCGCGCAAAGCTATCCCGCAAAGCCCATTCGGCTCATCATACCTTTCGCGGCCGGCGGCGGGTCCGACATCCTGGGCCGCATGGTCGGACAGAAGCTCTCGGAGCATCTCGGCGTCCAGGTCACGCCCGACAACCGCCCCGGTGCATCCGGCATCATCGGCATGGACATCGTCGCCAAGAGCCCGCCCGACGGCTACACCATCGGCATCATCAGCACCGGGCACGTCGTCAACCCGAGCGTCTACCGCAAAATGCCGTTCGACACGCTGAACGATCTCGCGCCCATTACGCTCGTCGCGACGACTTCGCTCATGATCACGGTGCCGAATTCGCTCCCGGTCAAGTCGCTCAAAGAGCTGATCGCGCTGGCGAAGCGCCGGCCCGGTGACCTCAACTACGCGTCCTCCGGCAACGCCAGCGCGCAGCACCTCGCCACCGAGTCGTTCAAGAAGACAGCGGGCATCAACATGGTGCACGTCCCCTACAAGGGCGGCGCGCCGGCACTGGTCGATCTCGTCGCCGGTCAGGTGCAGGTCATGTTCTGTTCGCCCTCCGCAATGCCGTACGTCAAGTCGGGCCGGCTGCGCGTGCTTGCATATGGCGGGGCGAAGCGCTCCACCGTGCTGCCCGATGTGCCGACGATCAAGGAATCGGGCTACCCGGATTACGAGGCGGTCGAATGGTGGGGCATGTATGCCGCCGTCAAGACGCCGCCTGCGATCGTCACGCGCCTCAACGCCGAGATCGGAAAGGTGCTCAACCTGCCCGATATCCGGCAGCGGCTCGCGGATATCGGATTCGACGCCGCGCCGACCACCATCGAGCAGTTCGACAAATTCCAGCGCTCCGAGCATGCGAAGTGGGGCAAGGTCGCCCGCGATTCCAACATCCGCGTGGATTGAGGAGCACAGCGATGTCGGAGCTGCAAGGCAAGGCGGTGATCGTCACCGGCGCATCGCGCGGCATCGGTCGCGCCACGGCACGCGCGTTCGCACAAGCAGGCGCGCACGTCTATCTCGTCGCCGACGGCCCCAAGGACGAACTGGAAGCCGCCGCCGCAGCGTGCCGCAGCGACAATCCCAAAAGCACCATCGCTTGCGGGCTGTTTGATCTTTCGGATCCCGACGCGCCGGGTCGCATGGTCACCACCGCGCTCGGCGTATTGAAGCGCATCGACGTGCTGGTCAACAACGCCGGCATCCGCATCCGCCATCCGTTCGGCGAATATTCCGCAGCGGAATTCGACAAGCTGATCGCCATCAACGTGCGCGCCGCGTTTCTTGCGAGCCAGGCCGTGCTGCCGGCGATGCGCGCGCAAGGCGGCGGGCGCATCATCCACGTCGCGAGCCAGATGGGCCTCGTCGCGCACCACGACTCCCTGCTCTACGGGCTTTCGAAAGCCGCGGTGATCTATCTCGCGCAGGCGATGGCGTACGAGCTCGCGAAGGATCACATCATCGTGAACGCCGTGAGCCCCGGCCCGATCATGACCGAGTACAACAAGGAGCGAACCGCGCAAAATCCTGCGCTCCTGAAAGACCGCCTGGGCTACCTGCCGATCGGGCGTTACGGCGAACCCGAGGAAGTGGCACGCACCATCGTTCTACTGGCGAGCACGACGCCGGAATTCCTGCAGGGCCACAACCTCGTGATCGACGGCGGCTACACCGCCCACTGAGATATTTTTAAAAATCGCGAACGAGCTTTCCCCACTTCGCCGATCCGCTCTTCAGAAACTTCGCGAACGCGGCCGTAGACATCCCGGACCAATTACGGTTTTGCAGCGACCACCATAATTTCGACTCGTGTATCCCGAGTGGCGAGACCGCATGCCTGGCATGCGCGGGCCGGTTTGTTTTCCGGATCGACCCAGGCTTTCCAGGCAGCATCCATTTGGTCCTTTTCGCGAATATCGCTGATCCATACGTTTGCGGACAGAAGTCTCGATTTATTTGTACCCGCCGCAGCGAGAAGACCGTCTATCTTCCGCAGGACTTCTTCTGTCTGCGCTTTGCACGAATCCGACGGGCCCCGATTGTCTGCAACGGTGCCGGCAATAAACACCAGGTTGCCGTATTCAACGATCTTGCTAAGCCTTTCATCGGACTGCTGTCGCTTGATAGGAATGCTCATGGATGAACCTTTCGAGATTTAACAACAATGTGGACGCATCAAACACATCGGCGTCAACTGTAACAACGTTGCCATTCTCTAAAATGAGATCGGCTGGGCGGTTTCCCGAAGCAAATGACATAGCTGGTGTACGACGACGTTCCTGAGTCAAGCACCGAGGAGACGGCATGACAGCAGCGCCTGCATGTCCCGTCTGCCATCCACGATCAGGTAGATCACGAGCCTCCGCGTCTGTGTGATCAGGACATCGTAGCGCATCAACCGCCGTTCTTCTTCGCCCGCAGCCGGCGCACGACATCGGCAACCGGCTTGACCTTGCCTTCGTCGACCTCGCGATTGCCCAGCGCCAGAATCTGGATCAGCGCGAGCGTTTCCTGCGTGGCCCGTTTGATTCGAGATGAACGCATGGTCGAATTCCGGTTCGGAGCACAGGACCAAATATAGTCCGTTATCAGTTCACTGGCCAACCGATCACCGCAGCGGAAATCGGGGACAGACCGGACAGATTCCCATTTCTGACCCGCCGCTTTCGGCATATCAGCTCAGCTACTTACGCTTGACGTTACTAACGCATAACGTTAGTATCAGCCGTGATCGAATCTTTCAAATGCCGCGATACGGCCGCGCTATTCAGCGGTAAGCGCGTCGCTCGATTCGTAAATATCGAGTGCGTTGCCCTTCGAAAGCTCACACAGTTGCACATCGCGGCACGCATTGAAGACTTGCGCATCCCGCCTCAAAACCGGTTGGAGGCACTTAAAGGCGCCCGCAAGGGTCAATGGAGCATACGGATCAATGACCAGTGGCGGCTTTGCTTTCGTTTCGAGAAGGGAGCGGCATTCGATGTGGAAATCGTGGACTATCACTGAATCGAGGAACAGAGTATGCGTAAGATAAAACCCGTCAGTCCCGGCGAGCTTCTGCTCGAAGAATTCCTGAAGCCGCTGGGAATAACGCAGTACCGCCTGGCAAAGGAAATCGGCGTGCCGCAGCGGCGCATCGGCGAAATCGTGGCGGGTAAGCGCGCGATCACTGCCGATACCGACCTGCGCCTCGCCCAGTACTTCGGTTTGTCGGACGGCTATTGGCTGCGCGCCCAGGCGCACTACGATACGCAGATCGCGCGCGAGGCGATGGCAGCGACTTTGTCGCGCATACGCCCACTCGCGAGCCGTGAGACCTCCCAAGCATAATGCGAAGGGATGCCGACTCTGTTGGCGGGGTGGTCTTTCCCCTCCTCCGATGAGGAGGGGTGCCCGCTCTTGCGGGCGGGGTGGTGAAGCGCGCCCTCTTCAGCGATCAGATCGCCGCGATCGCCTGGATCTCGACCTTCAGTTCCGGCTGCGTGAAGCCGCTCACCTCGACCATCGTGCTGGTCGGCAGGTTGGTTTTGAAAAACTCCTCGCGCGCCGCGAAAATCTCCTGCAACTCGCGCATGTCCGTCGTGAAGACCGTGGTCCACACGACGTCGGCAAGCGAGGCGCCGGAAGCCTCCAGACACTTCTCGATGTTGCGCAAACACTGGCGCGTCTGCTCGAGCATGCTCGTGCCGCCAACGATGTTGCCTTCGTCATCGCGCGAGACCTGGCCCGACACGAAAATGAGGCTCTTCGGCTGGTCCACGCGCACGTAATGGTTGTAGATCGAGGCCCGGACGTGTTTCATGCCGGGCGGATTGCCGCGCTTGATGGCCATAAGCTTCTTCTCCGGTGTGCGGCGTGCTTCGTTCTTAGCGGCCGCGCGCGGCGCGCGCCTTCGTGTAGGTCTCTACGCGCACGGGGGTCGGGTTATAGCCGGAAGCAGGATTGTATTTCTGCGGGCAGTTGGAAATCACCGCGATCACGCCGGTCAGCGCTTCCACCTCCACGTAATCGCCCGGCTTGGACCGGCCCTCGGCGATCGCCAAGTGGCCGTCGCGTCCCACCGGCACGTTCATGAACCAATTGACGTTGGCCACGATGTCCGCCTCCCCCATGCCGAACTTCGAAAGCTCGTGCAGGAAGTTTGTGCGGCAGGCATGGGTGCGCTTGCCGTAGCGCAGATAATTCATCTCCGCGCTGCAACAGCCGCCGATCGTGTCGTGGTCCGCGCAGCTCGACGCCACGATTTTCATCAGCGGCGTCGCGTACTCGCCGTAGAGGATGGTGCCCGTGTTGAGGTACGCCGATTCCGCCATCTTCATCGTGTTCGCGGCGTTGTAGCGGTCGCGCTTGTCCGCTGCCCGATAGCACAGAAAGTCCACCGCCTGCTTGCCTTCCAGGTCGATGAAGCGCACGCGGTCACCGGTAGCGATGACACCGCTCCACGAGCCGCCGGGGTCCACCACGACCGAAGACGTTTGCCGGAAGCCTTTCGCCATGGCTGCCATCTTCTTCGCCATGCGCTACTCCGCCTTGATCCCGGCGTCCCGGATGAGCGCCGTCCAGCGCTGCTTCTCTTCCGCCATCATCTTCGCCATCTGCGCCGGCGTCATGCCGGAGGGAATGTAGCCCAGCTCCTCGAGCCGCGCGCGCGTGGCCGGCTGCTTGAGTATCTTGACCGCAGCAGCGGAGATCCGCTCGGCGGCCGCCTTCGGCGTGCCCGCCGGAAAGAGAAAACCCTGCCAGTTGGTCGCCTCGTAGCCCTTGATGCCGAGCGCTTCGGCGGCAGTGGGCACATCCGGGAGCGCCGGCAGGCGCTTCGTCGTCGTCACCGACAACGGGCGGATCTTGCCGGCCTTGATGTGCGGCAGCGCGCCCTGCGTCCCGGAAAGGATCGACGGAATGCGCCCGCCCATCACGTCGAGCAGTCCCGGCGGGCCGCCCTTGAACGGCACATGGTTCAGCCGGATGCCGGCCATCTTGTTGAGCAGCTCGGCGCCCAGGTGCTGCATGCTGCCGATGCCCGAGGACGCATAATCGATCTGCCCCGGCTTGGCCTTCGCCAGATCGACCAGCTCCTTCATGCTCTTCGCCGGAAACGAGAGATTGACGAGCCAGATGTTGGGCGACTGCGTGAGTTGCGTGACCGGTGCGAAGTCGCGCACGCCATCGAGCGTCTTGTGCTGCGCGACGATCGGAGCAGTGATGGTATCGATCGCACAGAGGAGCAACGTATAGCCATCGGGCGTGGCGCGCTTCACCATCTCCGCGCCGAGCATGCCCGCCGCGCCCGGCCGGTTGTCGACGACCACGTTCTGGTTGAGTTCCTCGGCAAACCGCTGTGCCATGTAGCGCCCGATGGTGTCGGAGCCGCCGCCGGTGGCCTGTGGAATGAGGAGCCGTATCGGGCGATTCGGATAATTACTTTCTGCCGCGACGGCAGCGGTGGACAGCGCAGTTGCCGCAAAACAGCACAAAAGCACAACGCGACGCACAAGCATGGTGGATCTCCATGATCAGCGAACCGCGAGCGAGCATAGCAGAAAACATGCTGATGCTCCGCTCAGGGCGAACGGTCATTTTACAGCGCCGTTCGCGCTGAACCGCCCACCGTTCGTGCTGAGCCCCGTCGAAGCACGAACAACGCGCGCCGATTTGGTATTCTTGTCCCATGCGCGCAAGGCCCTTAAGTCCGCTCTTTGGCGTCGAAATCGACG
>DATFGD010000533.1:0-4283 GCA_035249725.1 Burkholderiales bacterium | reverse complement strand
TTATTTCCGTCGTATTCTTCCAAGCCAATTCGTGATACCCCACCCGACTACGCGCGCTGGCGCACTCGCCGATCTCTGCGACGTCGCATTCGAGTCGAGTTTCGTGCGTGAATTGCCGGGTGATCCGCTGCTGCACAACGTCTCGCGCGCCGTGCGCAACGCCTGCTACACGCGCGTCAATCCTACGCCGGTCGCAGCGCCGCGCCTGCTGGGCTGGTCGGACGCGCTCGGAGAATCGCTCGGCATCGCCCGCCCGCCATCCGCCATCGCCCCCGCGGTGGAAGTGCTTGCCGGAAATCGGGTGATAGACGGCATGGCGCCCTATGCCGCGCGATACGGCGGGCATCAGTTCGGCGTATGGGCGGGACAGCTCGGCGACGGACGCGCGATCACGCTCGGCGAAGTGATCGCACCGGGCGGCGGACGCTACGATCTGCAGCTCAAAGGCGCGGGCAGGACCCCTTACTCACGCACCGCAGACGGGCGCGCGGTATTGCGCTCATCGGTGCGGGAATTCATGTGCAGCGAAGCGATGCACTGGCTTGGCGTGCCGACGACGCGCGCGCTTTCGCTCGTCGCAACCGGCGATTCCGTGATCCGCGACATGTTCTACGACGGCAATCCCGAGTCGGAGCCGGGCGCCATCGTGTGCCGGGTTGCGCCTTCGTTCGTGCGATTCGGCAACTTCGAAATACTCGCCGCGCACGATGAGGTCGAGACGCTGAAACGCCTCGCGGACTACGTGGTCGTCTACCATTTTCCCGAGCTTGGCACGCCGTCGCCAGAGGTGTATGTGGGCTGGTTCGAGGAGATCTGCCGGCGTACCGCGGTGATGGTGGCCGAATGGACGCGCGTCGGCTTCGTGCACGGCGTGATGAACACCGACAACATGTCGGTGCTGGGCCTGACGATCGATTACGGCCCATATGGCTGGCTCGAAGGCTTCGATCCGATGTGGACGCCGAATACCACCGATGCGCAGGGAAGGCGCTACCGTTTCGGTGCGCAGCCGCAGATCGCGCAGTGGAACCTGTCGCGTTTCGCCGGCGCGTTGCTGCCGCTCGTCGACAAAGCTGCGCTCGAGCAGGCGCTCGCGGTTTATCGCGAAACCTTCGAGCGCGAGTCGGCGCGGATGACGGCGGAAAAGCTGGGGGTTACCGCCCTTGACCGCGCAGGCGACGAGGCGCTGTTGGGCGAAATGTTCGAGGCGCTGCAGGCGGTGGAAACCGACATGACGCTTTTTTTCCGCCTGCTCGCGAACGTGCCGGTCGACGGTGCAGCGGACGCCGCGGATGAGGCGCGACTGATCGAGCCGTTGCGCCGTGCGTTTTACAGCGACGATGCACTCGAGCACAGCCATCGGGAACGGCTTACGGGCTGGCTGCGCCGCTATATCGAGCGCGTGCGTTCGGATGCCGCGCCCGCCGCTTCGCGCGTTTCACGCATGAACCGGGCGAACCCCAAGTACGTATTGCGCAACTATCTCGCGCAACTTGCAATCGATGCGCTCGCTGCGGGCGATGCTACAGTCATGGAGCGCTTGATGCACGTGCTGCAGCGGCCGTACGACGAGCAGCCCGAGCACGACGATCTTGCCGAACGGCGCCCCGAATGGGCGCGCAACCGACCCGGGTGCTCGGCGCTTTCCTGCAGTTCATGAATCGGTTTAGTAGAGCGCGCCTTTGAGCCGCTCGTAGAGCCCCTTGTCGTAGCTTTCGGCATCGAACCCCGAGCGGCTGATGTCGGCCACCATGCGGCCGAGACTCGGCAGACTGCTGCGCTCGATGTGCTGCGCGGGATCCCACAGACGCGATCGGAAGATGGCACGCGAGCATTGAAAGAATACGGTATCGACCGAAATCACGAGTACCGCGCGCGGCAGCTTGTCGTTCACTTTGAATCGCGCGAGCAGCGCCGGATCGATCGATATCGCGGCGCGGCCGTTGACGCGCAACGTTTCACCGATGCCGGGAATGAGGAAAAGCAGCGCGACATGCGGATCGGCGAGGATATTGCGCAGGCTGTCGATGCGATTGTTTCCGGGGCGGTCGGGCAGGAGCAGGGTCTTCTCGTCTTCGACGGCGACGAATCCCGGCGCGTCACCGCGCGGGGAAGTATCGACGCCGGCCGGGCCGTTTGTCGCGAGCACGACGAACGGCGAAGCGGCGATCATCCGCTGATAATGCGGATGCAGATAGTCGATTTCCTTGGCGACCGCGGCGCCGGCCGGTTTGCCGTAGATGCGCTCCAACGCTGCCACGTCCGTGATGCGGTGGTCTTCAGACATGATGATTCCCCGAAAGGGCGGATTGCGGCATAGTATCCGCTATGGGCGTTTGCGATCAAACGCCTTCACTGACCAGCCGGAGAACAGGCAATGAAGCTTACGCTGTACTACGCACCGCAGACGTGCGCAACGGTGCCGTATATCACCCTCACTGAGGCGGGAGCCGACTTCGATGTCTACAATATCAATACGCGAAGCGGCCAGAACCATAGTCCTGAATTCTTGAAGCTCAACCCCAAGCACAAAGTCCCGGTGCTGGTAATCGATGGCGAGCCGCTTACCGAGAACATCGCGATTCAGATCTGGATCAACCGTCAATTTCCTCATTCGCGGCTGCTGCCCGCGGATGCCGGGGACGAAATCAAAGCGATCTCGCTCATGGGCTGGTTTGGTTCAGGCATCCATCCGCATCTCACGCCGAATGCGCGCCCGCAGAATTACTGCGATTTGCCGGGATCCGAAGAGAGCGTGAAGCGCGTCGCGAACAAGCTGCTGTTCGATGACTTCAGGATTGCCGACGACCGGCTCGCTGGCCGCGAGTGGTTCTTCGAACATTTCACCGCCTGCGATGCTTACTTCTTCTGGTGTTTCCGGCGCGCGTTGTCCTTCCACCTCGATCTTTCGTCGTTCGGGAACTGCAGGGCGCATTTCGAGCGGATGCTAAAGCGTGCAAGCGTGCAGAAGGTCGTAGCACACGAGAAGCAGGTGATGGAGGCGTTCGCGAAGGCGGCGTGACCACGCTGCAGCGTTCCGCGTTACTTGGCGGCGTAGTGCGCGAGGTAGTGCGCGAGCGCCTGAATATCCGCGTCGGATACCTGGTAGAGCACGGCGTTCATGCTGGTATCCGAACCCGAGCGCTTGTTGTCGCGATACGCCTTCAGCGCGAGGACCAGATAATCTTCGCGCTGATTGGCGATGCGGGGAACGTGCTGCTGACCGCGGTAATCGGACATGTGGCAGCTCCCGCAGCCCATGGCGTTCGCAACTTCGGCGCCGCGCCCACGGCGTTTGGGATCGGGTTTAGCAGCGGCGGGTCCCGGCGGCCTCTGACTTGCGAAGTAGGCCGCCATGTCGGTGAGTTCGCGATCGGTGACGCCTTTCAACATCCCCGCCATCTGAGGCACGTCGCGCAGGCCCTCCCGCAGGAAGAACATCTGCAACACGAGAAATTCCTGCTGCTGCCCGGAAAGTGACGGCGTGCCGGCCGCTGGAGTGCGTTCAGGAGTGCCGTGACAAGCGGCGCATGGGGCGGCGCGCGCGGCGCCGCGTGACGCATCGCCCTTCGAGCTGGTCTGCGCGCTCGATGCGCCCGCTGCGAGAGTGAGCCCGCAAGCGAGCGCGATGACGCCGCAGCCCGCGAAGCGCCGCCGCGCCGTGTCCAGCAATGTCATCTACGATTTTTTGGCTTACTCTTCTGTCCTTTATAGCTCACCCGATAGATGGCGCCAGACTGCTCATCAGAGACCAACAGCGCGCCATCGGGCATGAGCATGACATCGGTCGGGCGGCCCCAGAAGCTATTCTTCTCCTTGTTGAGGAACCCGGTCATGAAGGGCTTCACCTGCGCGTTCTTGCCGTCCGCGGTGGCCTTCACCATCACCACGTCATAGCCGTTGCGCTCGGTCTTATTCCAGGAGCCGTGGCGCGCAATCAGGATCGAGCCTCGATACTCGGCCGGAAACATCTTTCCGGTATAAAACCGCATGCCCAGTGCTGCAGCGTGCGCGCCGAGCGTGACGACCGGAAGCAGTACGCCCGCACAGGGATTCGGCACCTTGATGTCCGGATCAGGCTGGCCGTTTGCGTGGCAGTAGGGGAAGCCGAAGCGCGCGCCGATCATATTCTTCGGTACGCGATTCAGCTCTTCCTCGAATCCGGTTTCTCCCGCCCAATCGCGGCCATTGTCGGTGAACCACAATTCTCCTGTCTTGGGATGAAAATCGAAACCGACGCTGTTGCGCACGCCGCGCGCGACGATCTCCATCCCCGTGCCGTC
>DATFGD010000532.1:0-7675 GCA_035249725.1 Burkholderiales bacterium | reverse complement strand
GCCGTCTACAACCTCATGGCGCGCCGCACGGGCTCGCCGAACGCCGTCGCGAACAAGCTTGCGACGATGCGGGCCGAGGTCAGCCACTAGCCGGCGCTGTTCTCCGCGTCGTTTTCGTGGAAGTGCTTCAGGAACTGCTCGGCACGAAGGACGCGCCAGCGCACCGCCGAGTCCTTGACTCCCCTTTCGCGGAGCAACGTGAGGACGTACGGCCACACCTGGAGCGGAGGCGTCCACCATGGGCGGTTCCATGTCTCGTTGGCGAGCGTGCGCTGTTGACCGACCGGTCCGTGATCGGTGATGCGACGGCCGGCCGATGATGCGAAACTACGCCGGTTCGGAATTATCAAGATGGACGGAATCTGTCGAAAAACGCGAATTTCGGATGCTGCACATCCGGCGATTTTCGGCTTCTGCCCAATAGACCGTTATGCGCGAGAGGGCCACGGCATGAAGAAGCTACTTCGCAGTACGTTAGTCGCGACCGTGTTTTTTGTCGCAGGCTCCCTAGCTGCTCAGGTCGGGTGGCGTTTTCCCACGGACAAGATCACCGTGCGGGAGTGGACACAATTCCGCGAGGAGGTACTAGCCAAACCAAAGGTCGTGCGTGCGGAGTACGCGAACCAGCTGGTCCTCACCGTTGAAGCTGAGCGGGCGATCTACGTGTTCACACAGCCACAGCATCCGGCGTATCCCGCTGTAGTTGTGCGTGCGGTTGTGGCAAACGGTGGCGGCTCGACAGTCAAACGCATGGGGCACTTCGCCGGAAGCGAAGAGGCTTTCGCCTCGTGGTGGCACGAGTTTGATGCATTGGATGCCGCAATCCCTGGGCAGATCAAGTGAATCCCAGGCTCCGCGCCAATCACCATGATTCAAAGAGGTATGCCGTGTGCCAAGCGCATAACAAGCAGTTGCAGCGGACCGTGATGCGGGGGCGCGTGCGCGCCGCAAGCGCGGCGTTGCCATTGTGCGCCTGCGGCGCGCATCACATGGCGGCGTGCGGCCGCTGAACTGCACGTTATACGCCTACCGAACCTCATCGCTTCGACGCGCAAGTTCTATGAAGGTTGAGCGGCAGGATCGAACGGCAAAAGGCATCCGCTTTTCCATTCGCGGCGATGGACGCGAAGTAGCTCGCGCATATCTCTACGTCATGACCAACGACCTTCATGACGCTCCTTTCGGCCTCCTCGAGGACGTCTATGTCGACGAGTCGCAGCGTGGCAGCGGCTTTGGCACGGCGCTAGTCAAAGAGGTCGTGTCAGCGGCCAAGGAAGCTGGTTGCTACAAGCTCATCGCCACGAGTCGGACGTCTCGCCCAAAAGTGCACGAGCTCTATGAGCGCCTGGGCTTCGAGAAACATGGTGTGGAGTTTCGAATGAATTTCGCCGGCTCGTAACCGCTGGCCAGCGAATGCTCCTCAAGGGTGTGCCAGCGTATAACAACGCGTTGCACCGCACGGCGGTCAGCGGCATCGTAGGCGCGTGAGGTCATCGCAATGATCTTCAATAAAGTGCGCGCTGTTGTCGGTCGGTGGGCCGGCGGCGAACGCGAACGTTAGCCGCCAGAGACAGGTTGCTCCCAATTCGGGAGCGCGCTACCATGCCGCATGCGCGTCATCGCGAAACGCACTCTGCGGGAGTTCTGGCAGAGCAGTCCGCAGTACGCTGACGCGCAGGGTTCTATAGAAGCGTGGCACGCGGAAGCCTCGAAAGCGTCCTGGCGGACTCCGCAAGAGGTTAAAGCGCAGTTTCGATCCGCGAGCGTCCTCAGAGGCGGTCGACTGGTGTTCAACATCGCCGGGAACAAGTATCGCTTGGTGGTAGCCGTCGACTACCCACGGGAGACCTGCTTTGTGAAGTTCATTGGAACGCACGAGCAATACGACCGCATTGATGCTGAAACGGTGCAACATGAACGTCCATCCGATTCGAACTGACGCTGACTACGAGGCCGCGCTCGCGGAAGTCGAAAGGCTGTGGGGCTCGAAGGTAGGCACGCCCGACGGGGATCGCCTCGATGTCCTGCTCGTCCTGGTCGACAACTACGAGGCCAAGCATCACCCCATTGATCCACCTGATCCCGTGGATGCCATCAAATTCCGGATGGAGCAGATGAATCTCACGCGCAAGGATCTAGAGCCGCTGATTGGTCCCCGGGGTAGGGTCGCGGAAGTTCTCAACCGCCGTCGGCCGCTGTCCCTTGCGATGATTCGTAGCCTTCATCACAAGCTGCACATTCCGTTGGAGAGTCTCATAACCAGCAGCGCGCTGGCGGCTAACAAGCGCATGCAGCGGACGCGTCAAAGTGTCACGCGTTTTGCGAAGCGCAAAACGCGCGCCACTTCGCCGCGCCGCTGATGCGCGGCGTTCGGCGACAGACTAAGCGTTCTTGCCTCATATACGCCATTGGCGTATAGTGGCCCGTGTGTTCACGTTCATCGAGTCGTCGGTGTTCGGGCGGGTACTCCCGATGTACCTGGACGACGATGAATACGCCGAGCTGCAGCAGTACATGATGCAGAACCCAGAAGCTGGTCAGCTCGTCCGTGGTTCTGGTGGTGTTCGGAAGCTTCGATGGGTTCGGCCGGGCATGGGCAAGCGAGGCGGGCTAAGAGTCATCTATTTCGTTCGATATGAGCCGAACGAGTTTTGGATGTTGTCGCTCTATGCCAAGGCTAAGCAGGAAAACGTGCCCGGGCATATTCTGAAACAGTTGCTGGAGGCATTTCGTAATGGCTAAGAAGCTCAGTGGTAAGGCGTTGGCCAATTTTGAGGCCGGTCGCGATGTTTGGCAGGAAGTGCTCGATGGCGTCCGGGAAATCAAGGCCGGAGGTGGCAAGCGCACGAAGGTGAAGCCGCAATCGCAAGTGGTGCAAGTGCGGCTGAACAGCGGTTTGTCTCAGGCTCAGTTCGCAGCCGCCCTCGGCGTATCTAAGCGAACGCTCGAGCAGTGGGAACAGGGCCGGCGTAAGCCATCTGGAGCGGCCAAGACTCTATTGCTGATCGCAGAGCGGCATCCGGAGGTGCTGCTTGAGGTTGCGGCGTAGCGATTTGCCGCGCGGTCGCCGAACAAGCGCATGCAGCGGACAGTTCAAAGTGTCACGCGTTTTGCGAAGCGCAAAACGCGCGCCACTTTACCCTGCCGCTGATGCGCGGCGTTCGGCGCTGCGGGACATGGCATCGCGTGTAGAGGTAGGATACCGGCCATGAAGATCGCGACCGGCACAGTAGTAGACGGGAAGGTCGTCGTTGAGGGCGCGGCCCTAGCCGAAGGCGCTACGGTTACGGTGCTTCTACGCGAGGATCGGGAGACATTTGAGCTCAGCGCGGATGAGGAATCGGAATTACTCGAGTCGCTGGCCGAGATAGAGCGTGGCGACTTTGTATCTGGTGAGCAATTGTTAGAGCGTCTGCGGCGCTTCGGTTGACCGATCCGCTTCAGGTCAAGGTTTCTTTACGAGCGCTCGCTCAGATCGAGAAGGCCGCAGCATGGTGGGCTGAAAACAGGCTCTCCGCGCCGAACGCAATACATCACGATGTTGGCAGAGATTCTCGCCGTGTTGGCCGCACAGCCGGGCATCGGAGTTCCCGCTCGAAGCAGCCGCATTCGCGGCCTGCGCCGGGTCGTTCTTCCCCGCGTTCGCTACTACCTCTACTACCGTGTGGCTGGCGAAACCCTTGAGGTACTCGCTTTCTGGCACACGAGTCGTGGTCGTCAGCCCCTTCGATAGCGTGCGCCAAGCACCGAACAAGCAGTTGGAGCGGACCGTGATAGGTCGGCGCGTCACACGTCGGCGCGCGGCCGCTGAACTGCGGCGTTCGGCGTCAAGGATCAGGGCACCTGCTTGAGTAATGCTACAGAGATGAGACTCGGCATCAGAGCGCTTGCTGCGTTCGTTATCGCCGCTGTCGTGTACTGGACGGCGGTGATGCTGGCGATGCATGCGCTGGAAACGCAGTTCAATCCCTTGCGCGCTCCGATGAGCGCATACGTCCTAGGGGGGCACGGTGTTTGGGTGACGACAACCTACTTTGTGCTATCTGCCAGCTTGCTCTGCGTCGGGTACTGCATGCTGCGGACCCTCCCTCGAACGCGGCTGACCAGCACTGCGTTCGTATTTTGCGCCGTGGCAACGATCGGCGCAGCGCTCGCTGGATCGTTTCCAATGGACTTTCCCGGACCGCCGTTTACCTTGTCAGGCCGTCTACACGCGGCGGGCGGAGTATTGACTTTCTTCCCATGGGTACTCGGGACGTTGTCGTTCACTTTGGCCCTGCGTACAGATCCGCGGTGGCAAGGCGTTTCAGGCTGGTTGACGGCTCTCGCCGCAGGTGTTGCCGTGGCGCTCGCAGTGCTAATTTTCTCCGTGAGGATTTTGGGATATGCCGGTGGCGCCCAACGCCTCCTGGTTGTTCTTCTGTTCGCTTGGATGATCCTCGCGGTCTATCGAGTCATCCGTCTATCGGCTGGTGGTGGCGCCGCCGAACAACGCGTTGAAGCGAACGCGTGATGGATGAAGTGCCGCTAAGCTGGCGACGGTGCCGCGTCACTCAACGCGAGCGTTCGGCGACACTACAAATCGCGACGAGGCAACTATGAGAGCCTACCCCCGAGAGCGCTTTTCTTCGGATGTATCACTGACGCCTTCAATGGTGGTTGCCTTTGCAAACGCTGCAGGTGACAACAACCCGATACATCATGATCCCGACTTCGCTGCAAATACGCGGTTCGGGCGACCTACCGCCAGCGGTCCTCACACTACGGCTTTGCTACTTGCGCTAACCGCATCGCACTTTTCAAAGAAGGGAGCGATGCTGGGGCTCGAGTTCTGGGTTCGGTTCCGCCGACCAGTTTACGCAAATGAGACGATCTCCCTGGAATGGCTGGTCGTGAAAGTGACGCCGAACGAGAAACTGCGGGGGGAGATAGTTGAGTTACGCGGCCGTATTAGGGGTCAAGACGGTAAGACAGCGGTCGGCGCTAAGGGTCGGGTTCTCGTCACCGATCGACTGTAACGTGAGCCGTGTTTGCGTTTGCTTGAGTAACAGAGGCGCCGGGACGTGATCGATGCAGTAGTCGCAATAACGGCGCTGGGTCTTGTCGCATATCTGTTCTATCGCCTGATGCGATGGGCGCGTGGCCGCACGAAGGGGGCCCATGTGCTGGGCGCGGTCCTTACCGAGGTTACGCAGGGCGCTGTCGTCTACGAAGCCAAGCAAGGCAAGAAGGGCGACGAAGGCAATGCGGGGGATCCTCCGAACGAGGAGTGAACGGTTGTGCGAACCGGAGAGCAGGTAATGACGTTCAATTGCGCGCCATAATGGGCACATGACCGCACCGCTGCTGCCCGAGACCATCGCCACGCCGCGCCTGACGCTGCGGTCGTTCCGCTTCGAGGACGTCGACGACGTGCTGGCCTACGCCGACGACGAGGAGTGGAGCAAGTACCTGATTTCCGTGTCGCACCCGTATCAACGCTCGGACGCGGTCCAGTTCGTCGCTCGGCAGGTGCTGCTCGATCGGGCCGTGTTTCCATCCTGGGCCGTGGTCGTCGACGGAGCGGTGGTCGGCGGCATCAATCTTCGGTTCAAGGTCGATTACCTCGTCGCCGAGATGGGTTGGTCTCTCACGCGCCGCCTCTGGGGCCAGGGCGTGGTCACGGAGGCGGTCAGCGCCGTCATCGAGAGCGCATTCCGTACGCACCCGCGGCTCACGCGCATCGGTGCCACGGCCGACACGCGCAACGTGGCCTCCCTTCGGGTCATGGAGAAGATGGGGATGCAGCGCGAGGGCGTGCTGCGGTCGTGCCGCTTGTCTCGAGAAGGGCTCGTCAACGAAGCGATCTATGGCCTGCTGCGCTCGGACTGGATGCGCCGCGACGGCCGCCGCACCTGAGGCCCGGCATGGCCCGTCAGCGCCGCAGGATCGCCCACCAGCGCGCGATGTTGAGCAGGCTCTGGAGCGCCACGGCCACGTAGGTGAACGCCGCGGCCGTGAGCAGGCGGCGCGCGCGCGGTAAGTCCTCCCGGTACACGATGCCGCGCTGCTTGAGCAACGGCAGCGCACGGTTGAAGCTCGCATCGAGCTCCGTCGGCAAAGTGAGGAAGTGCACGACGACGCCCGTGGCAAGCGTGAGCATCCCGCCCGCAAAGCCGAGCAGACCGAGGGGCGGCGAGCGAGTGAGCGCGAGCGCGAACGGCGCCAGCATGAGCATGCCGGCGCCGATTTTCTCGATGGGCCCGACCCAGCGCACGAGCTGGGTGCGCATGCGCAGCGGCGCGAACGCGCGCGCGTCCTGGAGCGCGTGGCCGACCTCGTGCGCGGCGATCGTGATGGCCGTCAACGAGCGGCCGTTGTAGTTGTCCGCGGAGAGCCGCACGGCTTTGGCGAGCGGATCGTAGTGATCGCCGTGCTCCGTGATCTCGGTGACGACGTTGCGCAGGCCCGCCGCATCGAGCAGGTGGCGCGCGGTCTGCCCGCCCGTGCGCGCGTAGCGATGGGCCGGCTCGCGGTAGCGGTTCATGACGGCCTTGACCCAGAGCCCGGGCCCGACCGTCAGGGCCAGCAGCACGAGGATGATCACTAGCCAAGGCATCGGCTACCCCGGGCGCTCATCGACGACCCTGTTGCGCAAGGTGCCGATCTCGGGCACGGTCACCTCGACCAAGTCGCCGCCGCGCAAATATTTCGGCGGCGTGAACCGGGCGCCCGCGCCCGTCGGCGTGCCCGTCGCGATGAGGTCGCCGGGCGTCAGGCGCATGAAGCTCGACAGATACTCGATGAGCCGCGCGAACGGAAAGATCAGATTCGCCGTCGTGTCGTCCTGGCGCAGCTCGCCGTTGACGTGCGTCGTGAGATGGAGCTCGGCGTCCGCGGCGATCTCGTCGGACGTCACGAGCCACGGGCCCAAGCTGCCCGAGCGCTCGAAATTCTTGCCCGGCGTCACGTTGAACTTCGAATGGCGCAGCCAATCGCGCACCGAGCCTTCGTTCATGAGCGACAACCCGGCCACGTGCTGCCAGGCGTCGGCCGCGGCGATGCGGCGGCCGGCCTTGCCGATGACGAGCACGATCTCGCCCTCGTAGTCGAGCTCAACGGACTCCGGCGGATTCAGGATCGGCTCCAGGTGCCCGACGAGGCTACCCGGCGTGCGCATGAACACGCTCGGATACTTCGGCGCCTGCTCGCCGTCTTTGTACTCTTCGTTGCGGTTGCCGTAGTTGATGCCGATGCAGATGATCTTCTCGGGGTCGGGCACCGTCGGCAGGTAGCGGATCTCCTCGAGCGCGATCGTGGCTTTGCTCGACGCGCCGAGCGTCATGGCGCGGTGGAGCTCGCCCGCGCGCAGCACGGAGCCCAGCGTCGGATATTGCTCGCCGAGCAGGCGCCCGAGATCGACGATGCCACCTTCGACGACGCCGCCCTCGCCACTCAGAGCGCCGAAGCTCGCGTAGTCGCCGACTGCGAAGCTCAACAGGCGCATGGCGCGCTACGGGCCCGCGCGTTCGAGCACGCCGTCGAGCTTGGCGGCGAGCTCCGGTGTCGCGCTCACCATGGGCAAACGGTGCTCGTTGTCGGCGAGCATCCCGAGCTTCTTCATCATGTATTTCATCGGAATCGGGTTCGTGTCGAAGAACACGGCCTTGTTGATCTCGAGCAGCTGCTCGTGCAG
>DATFGD010000531.1:0-3046 GCA_035249725.1 Burkholderiales bacterium | reverse complement strand
ATCGCGAGCGCGGGCTGCTTCAGTTCGAGCAGCATGTCGCCCAGCAACTCGCGCGCGGGCAAGATGCGGCCGGGCGTGACGATATGTTTCTCGCTTCGATCTTCGAGATCGGCTGCAGCGCGCGCGAACTTGACCGCATCGTCTGCTTTGCCTTGGGCAAGCGCGATCCATCCGGCAACGGCGAGCCGCTGAACTTCGACTTCTGTAGCCCAGTAATTGCTCTTTGCGTCCTGCAGCGCCTTGTGCAGCCGGGCAAGCTCTTGAGCGTCCTTCTCTGCCGCCGTGACGTCGCCGCTTCGTGCAGCGCCCAGCGCCCGCGCGAAATAAGTGATGGCGTCCGTAAACAGAAATTTGTTGCCTCGGGGTTGCAACTGCATCGCTTCGCCCCAGGCGCCACGCTCCATCGCATAGCGCGCAGGCATTGCGGCGGCTGCATACGATGCGGCGATCGCGTTTGGATTGTTGTCGGTGACCTTGAGGGCCTCTTCGATTTCGCGTCTGGCCTGTCCGTCGCGCGCCAACTGCAGATAGGCATATACCATATAGTCGCTGGCGTGATACGCCTCCAAACCGTCCCCGCCTTTTTTCGCCACGGTCCCGGAGCGGATGTTGGTCGCGATCGAGTCTTCCCACGCACCGACCCGGGTGAAGATGTGTGACGGCATGTGCAGCGCATGCGGCGCGTCAGGCGCGATGCTGGCGTAGCGGCGCGCGGCCGCCAGGCCCTGCTTGGCGATCGGCGGCGCGTCATAGCTGTGGATCAGATAATGCGCTACGCCGGGATGGTCGGAATACTTCACAAACATCGGTTCCAGAATTGCTGCCGCCTTCAGATACGCTGCAAAAGTCTGATCAGCCTGGGTCTGAGTGCCGGCTATGTAGAGCGCGGAAAATATTCTCGCTTCGTCGTCGTCCGGATAGCGGGCCGCTAATTGTTCAAACGCCTTGGCGCGAGTCTGCTGGCGCGAGCGTTCCGAGCGCGTCGAAAAATCCTGGTAATACGACGCGACCGCTTCGATGTAATCGCGCTCGCGCTGGGTCTTCGGCGGCACGCGGCGGGCTTCGTCGATCGCCGCTTGTGCCGCAGCGGCCTGTTTGGCGGAGGCGCCGGTGCCCGCGAGCGGGTTCTGCATCAGGATTGCGGCGATACCCCAATTCGCGATCGTGCATGCCGGATCCTGCTTCAGCACCTCGCGAAACGTGGCTTCCGTCGCTCGATACCAGAACGAGTGCAGCATCGCCACGCCGCGCTCGAAGTGCGCCTGCACCTTGGGATCGCAGGAAGTCGGGAAATTTACTTTGCCGAGTTGCTCCGCGGCAGGAGCCGCCGCGGGAAAAAGAAAAAGCGCGGGGACAAGCAGGCGACGCAAGTTCATGGCTACCTCCTGGTTCGTTTCCGAACGCGATGTGTGATTGTGCTGCCTCGGCCCACACACCGAGGAAACCATGAGACGCCAAAAGTGTGCGCCTCGCCGTGCGGGAAATCAATGGCCGTATTGGATCGTGGCCTTATTGGATCCGCGGCGGAAAACGCGGCAAAAGCACGGCGTGTCGGAAAGCTGTCGCCGAACCTCTACATCAGGCGGTAATCAAGTTTTTCAACGCCGTACCCACGTCGGACGGCGTATCGAGCACGGTGACCCCGGCGGCTTCGAGCGCCGAGCGCTTGGAGCGGTAGCTGCCCTTGTCGCCCATGACGATGGCGCCGGCGTGGCCCATCTTCCTGCCTTCGGGCGCCGCGCCTCCGGCAATGAATGCGATAACCGGCTTGGTCATGGTCTTCGCGTAAACGGCGGCTTCCTCTTCCATCGCGCCCCCGATCTCGCCCACGATGACGACCGCTTCAGTGCCGGGAAAAGTGTCGAGCGCGACCAGCGCCTCGCGCGTGGTGGTGCCGATCACCGGATCGCCACCGATGCCGATGAACGCCGACTCCCCGTAGCCGGCCTGGACGATATTGAGGCAGAACAGCGTTCCCAGGCTGCCGCTCCGGGAAACCACGCCCACCGAGCCCTTTTTGATGATGCGCTCGTTGAACGCCGGCATGAAACCGGCAAAGCATTCGCCCGGCGTGACGGTGCCGGTGGTGTTCGGCCCGATGACCGGGGCGCCGCGTTCCCTTGCCGCCGCGACGAAGTACATCACGTCGTGCACCGGAATGTGCTCCGCCAGCACGACGAGGCCCTTGGCGCCGGCCTCGATCGCGTCGACCGCGGCTTCCCTGACCATCAGCGGGGGAGTGAAGAGGATCGCGACGTCGAAGCCGACGCCTGTCATTGCGTCCGCGGCAGTGGCGAAGACCGGCACGCCGCAATGCTGCGTGCCCGCCTTGTTGGGATGGGTGCCGGCGACGATCCGCGTGCCGTAGGCCTGCATGCGTTCGGTCCAGAAGGTGCCCTGCTTGCCGGTAATGCCCATCACCAGCACCCGATCGGTCGCACGAAGAATCATCGCATCTTCTCGGATATCACGGCGACGGTCGCTGCGGCCTCCACGGCCGCTTTGCAGGCATCATCCATCGTAGGAAGCGGGGTGACGCCCAAGCGCTCCTTCAGCATCCTGATCGCCTCTTCGTCGCCGGTGCCGTGCACCGAAAAGAAAATCGGCAGCCCGGGCTTCAATGCCTCGATCGCCTCGATCACACCCTGCGTCATCACGTCGGTGCGCGCGAAGGCGCCGCAGAAGTTGACGACCAGACTGTTGATATTCGGATCGGACAGCAGCAGCTCCAGCGCGGGCTTGGCCTGGGTGTAGGATTCGCCGCCGATTTCCAGGAAGTTCGCGGGGCGGCCGCCGTGATGGCGCACGACGTCCATGGTCGTCATGGTGAGCCCGGCGCCGTTGGCGAGGACGCCGACGTTGCCGTCGAGTTCGATGTACTTGAGCCTGACCGCCTTCGCCTTGTTCTCGCGATCCGTCAGTTTTTCCGGCGTGCCCGCGCTCGCGAGATCGGCGTGGCGGACGACGGCGCAATCGTCCATCACGAACTTGCAATCGAGTGCGACCACGCGGCCGTCCCGGGTGACGATCAGCGGATTGATTTCCA
>DATFGD010000530.1:0-2298 GCA_035249725.1 Burkholderiales bacterium | reverse complement strand
CGTTGAGCTGATTCGCCAGGCGGTTGCTCGCGGCCAGAAGGTTCTGGCTTGTGCGCCGAGCAACCTGGCGGTCGATAACCTGCTGGAGCGGCTGGTGCGCGCCGGCGGCGCCATTCCGCCGTCGCTCGAGACCGGGTACGTGGTGCCGTTCGACCCCGAGGGGTTCAAGATTTCGGCGCTCGATTTGCTCGACGAGGCGGGCGTGCGGTTTTTGCTGCATGCCTTTGCCGGCGATGTGTTGCGTGAGCCCGGCAACGGTGAAAGCATCTCCGGCGTGGTCTTCGAGACAAAATCCGGGCCCGTTGTCGTACGCGCACGCGTCATCGTCGACTGTACCGGCGACGGTGACGTGGCGGCGCGCGGCGGCGCCCCTTTCGAGATCGGCCGCTTCGACGGACTGACGCAGCCCATGACGCTCATGTTCCGCGTGGTGGATTTCGAACGTGCGGCGTTCGAAGCGTACGCGCGCGCGCATCCCGGCGAGTGGCGGGGCGTGCACGGGCTGTGGGACCTCGTGCGCAAGGCGAGCGCGGCGGGCGAGCTCGATCTGCCGCGAGAGGATATGCTTTTCTTCGCGACACCGCACGAACATGAAGTGAGCGTCAACAGCACGCGTATCACACGCGTACTCGGTGTCGATGTCTGGGACTTGAGTTATGCGGAATGGTGCGGGCGGCAGCAAATGCGTCAGATCGCCGCTTTCCTGCGCAAGTACGTGCCGGGATTCGAGCGCGCCTACGTCGCCCAGAGCGGCGTGCACGTCGGCGTGCGCGAAACGCGTCGCATACTGGGCGACTACCAGTTGACTGCCGATGACGTGCTGGGCGCGCGCAAGTTCGACGACGGCATCGCACGCGGCGCTTACCCGGTGGACATACACAATCCCGACGGCAAAGGGACCGTCCTCAAACATGTGCCGCTCGGTGAAGCGTACGACATACCGCTACGCTGCCTCCTCCCGCGCAACGTGGAGAATGTCGTCGTTGCCGGGCGCTGCATTTCCGGCACGCACGAAGCGCATTCCTCGTACCGCGTGATGCCGATCGTCATGGCGACGGGACAGGCGGCGGGAGTATGCGCGGCGATGTCGGCCCACTCCGGGCGTCCGCCGCGCGCCGTGACAGTGCGCGAGGTGCAGCGTGAACTCATACGCCAGGGCGCAAGTCTCGCGCCGAGTGCCGTCGCTTACGTTTGATGGGAAACAGACGCGAAGTTCAGATCTGTCCCCCGGGGGTTACGCGCGCGTGGGCCGGGGCGTGTCCGCCGGATAGGCAAGCGGAATCGCGGCCTCGGGCGAGAGCACGCGAAACGTGAAACTCTCCTGGAGATAGAGCCACACCGCGCTCTCAGAGTGGTCGAGATAACCGATGGAAAAGTCCTGCCCGACGATAAGCTCGAAGTCGTCGCCCCGCTGGCTCAGCACCGCCGCACCGTTGACGGCCGGTGCCCAGACAATGGGTCCTTCCACCAGCTTGCGCACGTGCTCGATCACCGGAAAGCCGCCCTTCGTCGTTTTGGTGAGACCCGTATAGCAGCGGGGGCCCAGCGCAATTCCGTATGGGCCCGCAATGCCGGCGCTGTGCAGATTGTGGATCGCTTCGGCGACCACTGCCGGGTAGGCCGTGTAGTCATCTGTCAGCGTGAGCGTGTGCGCTTTCGCCGCTTCGGCAATACCAAAGATGCCCGCTTCCGCGTGACCGTGAAAGACGGCACGATCTTCGACGATCGCCGCCTTGCGTGCCGCCTCGCGCACCGGGTCGAGATTCGCATCCTTCGCGCCGCGCGCAACCGCTTCGAGTTCTTCGCGGGCGAGTTCGAACTGGACGCGCACTTCGAGCAGCGGTTGCACCGTTCGCAGCCGTAACTCGACGCCCGGCTCTCCGCTTTGCAGCGACGTGTTGCGTCCGTGCTTTACTGCAGATGTCTCCCAGCCAAGCGGCCCCGTGAAGTCCACGAGCTTGCGCGCGGCAAGCATCAACCTGAGCGTGCGTTTCGCTTCATCCTCGATCTCGCGCCACGCGCCTGCCGAGACCGGCGCGAGTTCGCGCAGCAGGTCGTTCATCGGTTTACCGTTCCGCGCAGACTGCCAATGCCTAATGAACCGGACTCCGCTTCGTCTTGCGCCGCTGTCTCGGCTGCGTCGATTTCCGCTTCGCGTTCCATCACCGGTTTGTCGACGAAAAGATAGTTGCGCAACTGTTCGTCGAGGCTCGCATCGCGCCGGCGCAGCCACTCGAGCACCATCGCGGCGTGCTCTTTTTCCTCGTCGCGGTTATGCGCGAGGATGGCGCGCAGCTC
>DATFGD010000529.1:0-4736 GCA_035249725.1 Burkholderiales bacterium | reverse complement strand
CGCACCGTTTCCACGCCGACTCCGGCGGCGTCTGCGAATTTCGCGATGGTGTATCCGTTATCGTTCATGGCGCTTGACTCCGTACTGTAGTACGCAGTCTACAGTGCGCGCCGTCGGATCGACAAGCGGTATTGCGGAGGGTTCATGAACTTTACCGCGACTGCGATGTCGGTCCCACTGTATTGCGGCACCTGGGGCTTTTCGATAGACTCGGCGCACTCATGAAGGACTGGCGAAAAAAATTCGCAGCGTTTCTGCTCCTGCTGCTCCCTTTCCAGGCGCTCGGTGCTTCGCTCTCGGCTTTTACCTGTTATTCCGGCGAAACGTCCCATTCAACGGCAAGCGCGCCCGAACACGATCACGGCAGCGCTCCCGCCTCGTACACGCATGACGGCGGGACATCGCATCAGCACGATGGCGAATCGGGTGCTGGTCATTCCGCACATCAAAACTGCCATCACGTATTCTCCGGCATGCCGGCTGCGACGGTCGTGAACGTACCAGCCGAACTGCCCGAGTTCGCATCCGCCATCTCGCTCCTCTTCACGCTGTTCGTTCCCGAACGCCCGCAGCGCCCTCCTCGCCTCTGATCGCGTCTTAGCCCTTCCTTCCCTCGCTTTCTACAGGAGGCGAGGCGTTGTGTGCCAATGCGTTCCGCGCATTTGCGCAGTTTAGAAACGAGGATCGAGATGCGTATCAAATTCCTGTTGTACGGCGCGTTTGCGCTGATGTCCCCGCCGGCCGTCGCACAGTCGACTTCTGCGGCGCCGGATCCGGTGCAGTCAGGTGCTCGCGTGCCGGAGATCAAGCACAAATCTGCGTTCGAAGAGTACGTGACCTACCGCGAGCAGCCGCTTGCAACGTGGCGCGAAGCGAATGACGAGGTAGCCCGCGTGGGCGGACACCTCGGCATGTTTGGTGGCGCACGACACGCGGGCCACGGCAGCGGCAAGCCCGGGCCTGCCAAGCCGCCAGCCGGTGCGCCGGAATCCGATCCAAAGGAGGCGCCGGGCCAGTCTCCCGCGCGCGACGCGCCCGCCGCGCCGCAGCCTCAATATATGGATCACTGAGGGGAGCCATGCAGACAGAACACTATAAGCGGTGGCGTCTACCCGCCATGCTGACCGCCATGCTCATATTGAGCGGCTGCGCAACGCTTTCTTCCGACGCCGGATTCGGCAGCGTGCAGACCGCAGCTAGAGAGCGCGGGCTTAAACAGGATGCGAAGTGGATCCGCGGCGAAAAGGACCGCGACGCCGCTCGGGCATCCGTCGGGAAACTGCTCGAGGCGCCGCTTTCGCCCGATACAGCGGTGCAAATCGCGCTCCTCAACAACCGCGGTCTGCAGGCAACTTACGCCGACGTCGGCATCGCGGAAGCCGAAGTCGTCCAGGCAGGAAGGTTGCGGAATCCCGGCTTCTCCTACGCCCGGCTGCGGCGCGGTGACGAGATCGAAATCGAGCGCACGTTTCTCTTCGACGTACTGGGTCTCATCACTATGCCGATCAGGACGGAACTGGAAAAGCGCCGCTACGAGCTGACGAAGGATCGTGTCGCCGCAGAAGTTCTGCAGGTGGCCGCAGACACGCGACGCGCCTGGTACCGCGCTGTATCGGCACAAGAGCGTGCCAAGTACTCGGAGCAGGTAAAAGCGGCGGCTGAAGCGAGCGCGGAACTGGCGCGCCGCATGGCCGCTGCAGGAAATTTCAGCAAACTGGATCAGGCGCGCGAGCAGGTGTTCTACGCGGAAGCCACCGCGCAACTCGCACGCGCGCGTCGGGCAGCCGTCGCAGATCGGGAAAGGTTGACCCGCTTGATGGGACTATGGGGCGACGATCTGGGGTTCAAGCTGCCCGAGCGTTTGCCGGATCTTCCGCAAGCGCCGCAGGAAATCCGCGACATCGAAGTGCGGGCGTTGGGCCAGCGTCTCGACGTTCAAGGCGCGATGAGGGAAGCGGAGAACATCGCTCACTCGCTGGGTCTCACGCGCGCGACAGGTCTCATCAGCGTGCTGGAGCTTGGATATCAACGCAACAGCGAAACCGGGCAGCCGCGGCAGAGTGGTTACGAAATTGAATTGCGGCTGCCGATTTTCGACTGGGGCAGCGCACGTTATGCCCGCGCCGAGTATACCTACATGCAGGCCGTCAACCGCGCCGCCGACACGGCCGTGAAGGCGCGATCGGAAGCGCGCGAAACCTACAACGCTTACCGGACGGCGTTCGACCTCGCGAAGCATTACCGCGATGAAATCGTTCCGCTGCGAAAGCGCATCTCGGACGAAAACCTGCTGCGCTACAACGGCATGCTGATCAGCGTGTTCGAGCTGCTCGCCGACGCGCGCTCGCAGATCGCGGCCGTGAACGCCTACATCGAGGCGCTGCGCGATTTCTGGATCGCAGATGCAAGCCTCGAGCTCGCTCTGACCGGCGGGTCACCGGGCACTGCGGCGGTTCAGGCAGACGGCATGCGAGCGGCGAGCGGTGGCGAAGCGGGACATTGATTCAAGGAAAATAGGATGACGACACGTCGCAACTTCATGCGCGCCTCGGCCGGAGCACTGCTGGGCGCCGCCATGGTCAATAGGGCGGCGCAAGGCTCGGTGCCCGAAGCGCCGATACAAATGACGCCCGACACGCAGCCGCCGCTCGTTCCTTCGAGCGGCCGGCCATACAACCCGGTGGTCACGCTCAACGGCTGGTCGCTGCCGTGGCGCATGAACAATGGCTGGAAGGAATTTCACCTCATCGCCGAGCCGGTGCGCCGGCAGCTCGCGCCGGGCATGACCGCCCATCTCTGGGGTTACAACGGACAATCCCCGGGTCCAACGATCGAAGTCGTCGAAGGCGACAAGGTGCGGATCTTCGTGACCAACAAGCTCCCCGAGCACACGACGATCCACTGGCATGGTGTGATTCTTCCGAACGGCATGGACGGCGTGGGCGGGCTGACGCAGCCGCATATTCCCATCGGGAAGACCTTCGTGTACGAGTTCGTGCCGAAACGTTCCGGCACGCACATGTATCACCCGCACGCCGACGAGATGGTGCAGATGGCGATGGGCATGATGGGGTTGCTTATCATCCATCCGCGCAATTCCAGGTTTCTGCGGGTGGACCGCGACTTCGCCTTCCTTATGGCTTCGTATGACGTCGAGCCCGGCAGCTACACACCCAAGATTGCCACCATGCTCGAGTTCAACCTGTTCACCTGGAACAGCCGCGTGTTCCCCGGGATCGATCCGCTTCCGGTTCGCCTCGGCGATCGTGTGCGGGTGCGTATGGGGAACCTCACCATGACCAATCATCCCATTCATCTTCATGGGCACGACCTCGAGGTCGCGGGCACGGATGGCGGCTGGATTCCGAAAGCCGCGCGCTGGCCTGAAGTCACCGTCGATGTCGCGGTCGGGCAGATGCGCGCGATGGAGTTCACCGCCGACAACCCAGGCGACTGGGCATTCCACTGCCACAAATCCCACCACGTGATGAACGCGATGGGCCACAACGTTCCGACGATGATCGGGGTCGATCACAGCGGCATCGCGCAGAAGATCATCAAGCTCGTTCCCGATTACATGGTGATGGGCGAGCGCGGCATGGCGGACATGGGCGAGATGGAAATGCCGCTGCCGGACAACACCCTCCCCATGATGAGCGGAAATGGACCATTCGGTGCCATGGAGATGGGCGGCATGTTTACCGTAGTGAAGATCCGCGAGGGACTCGCGCACGGCGACTACAAGGACCCAGGCTGGTACAAACACCCGCAGGGGGCGGTCGCTTACGAATGGAGCGGTACGGCGCCCGTTGCTTCGCGCGCCGCTCCCCCGGCCACGGCGCCCCTCGACAAGGAAATACGGGCGCGCAAGCCGACGGGGCCCCATAAGCATTGATCGTGAGTCTGGATTTTCCGGCACTCCAAACAACCTTATCGAAAATTTCACTGGAGAAATGCATGAAATGTTCAGTGTTTGTTGTGGCAGTTGCTCTGAGCGTCCTATCGATGGCCGTGTTTGCGCACGGCGAAACCGTGCACTCGAGAAAATTCAGCCCTGCGCAGCTCGCCGAAGAGAAAACTTTCGGCAAAGCAGGCGACCCGAAGAAGATCACACGGACCATCACGTTCCGCATGAGCGACGAAATGCGCTTCGATCCGTCGCACATCACTGTCAAGCAAGGCGAGACGATACGCTTCATCGCCAGGAACAACGGCAAGCTTATGCATGAAATGGTGTTCGGTACAGTGCAGGAACTCAAAGCGCACGCCGACCAGATGAAGAAGTTTCCCGGCATGGAGCACGACGAGCCTTACATGACCCATGTGGCGCCCGGAAAGTCCGGGGAGATCATCTGGCAATTCACCAAGCCGGGTGTGTTCGATTTCGCCTGCTTGATCGCCGGTCACTACGATGCCGGTATGACCGGCCAAATCACCGTGAAATAGACCGTCCATATGGAGCCTGAATCAGATATGCAAGATTCATTGAAAGGAGTTCGAGCGATGAGACGCAGTACCGTTGCAGCACTCCTGGTTGCCCTCGCCTACCCGTTGTCGCCACTCGCGGACGACGCCCACCATAAGGGCTCATCAGCGGCCGGACAGCCTGCGGGCGAACTGTCGGATGGAGAAGTGCGTAAGGTCGACAAGGACGCGAAGAAGATCACCATTCGCCATGGGCCGCTCAAGAACCTCGACATGCCAGCCATGACCATGGTGTTCCAGGTCAAGGACCC
>DATFGD010000528.1:0-2809 GCA_035249725.1 Burkholderiales bacterium | reverse complement strand
CTACCCGAGCAAGCCCATCCGACTCATCGCCCCCTACCCGCCGGGGGGCGGCGTGGATGCGACGGCGCGTATCGTTGCCACCGCGCTTTCCGAAGCGCTGGCGCAGCAGGTGGTGGTGGACAATCGTGGCGGCGCGAGCGGCCAGATCGGTACGGAGATCGCAGCCCAAACGGCCCCTGATGGCTACACGTTGTTGCTGGGCAGTGTTGCGCCCAATGCCATCATCCCGGCTGCCTACCCCAAGCTGCCCTACGACGCGGTGAAAGACTTTGCGCCGGTCAGTTTAGTCGCAGAATCCGATTACATACTGGCGGTGCACCCGTCGCTGCCGGTAAAGACGGTCCCGCAACTTATCGCTCTGGCGAAAGCGCGCCCCGGCCAGATCGTCTATGCGTCGACCGGAAATCTTGGAGGGCCGCATCTCGCAGGCGAGCTTTTCAAGCAGCTTGCGAAGGTCGATATGATCCACGTCGCCTATAAGGGCGGCGGACCGGCAACCACTTCCATCTTGAGCGGTGAAACTTCGCTCATCTTCGGAAGCGGGCCTACTGTCGTGCCGCATGCAAAGGTGGGACGGTTGCGGCTCATCGCTACGACGGGTACCAGCCGCTCGAAGGTGCTTCCGGAGCTTCCGACCGTTGACGCCACCTTGCCGGGCCACGAGGTCACCCAGTGGTACGGCATCCTTGTGCCGGCAAAAACGCCCGCTGCCATCATTTCAAGGCTTAACGCCGAACTGGTGAAGGCGCTCGCAACATCCAAAGTCATGCAGCAGTTGGAGCGCGTGGGCGCTACCGGCCGCACGACGACGCCCGGAGAGTTTGGCGCGCACATCAAGCCGAACTGATTGCGACGCAAACTCGGCGGACTCCGAGTCGAGCAGGTCCAGCAGAGTGCGCACCCATCGCTCCGGTATGCCTCGTCCGATGAACACGATGCGCGTGCGTCGGTCGTCGGAGGGCCAGCCCGCAAGCCACTCCGGCGGACAATAGACATGCTGCACGCCGTGAATCACAGCCGGCCGATGGGGCTCCTCCAGGACGTTGACGATGCCTTTCATGCGCAACAGATTGGCGCCGAGATTATCGGCGAGTCCCGACAAGAACAAACCCAGCGCGACGGCGTGCACCGGCTCTTCACGGACGATGCAGAAGGTTTCAAAGTCCTTGCCGTGGCGGTGAGGCGCCTCCGTGCCATGATGAGCCAACCAGGCTTGCAGGTCCGGCGCGTGTTGCCGCTCGAAGCCGATAATGGCCGACGCATCGACGATGCCATGCTGAACTTTCAAAAGTGCGGCGCCCGGATTGAAGGAGCGGAGCCGTGCGGCGAGCGCTTGCGGCTGCGCTTTTCCGAGGTCGGTCTTGGTAATGACGATGCGGTCGGCGACGGCAGCCTGCCGCAGCGCCTCCTCGTGACGATCGAGTGTGGCGAGTCCTGTGACCGCGTCCACGGTCGTGATCACGTTCTCCAGCGCGTACATCGCGCTGATGGCGGGATCGCTGACCAAAGTCTGCAAGATCGGCGCCGGGTCGGCCAGTCCGGTCGTCTCGATCGCCACCCGCTCGAATTTGGGCACGGCGCCGGCCGCGCGGCGCGCAGCGAGGTCGGCAAGCGTCACGTGCAGATCGCTTCTGACCTTGCAGCAGAGACATCCGTTCGTCAGCCGGATGAAGCTCTCGTCGCTCGTCTCGATCAGGTCGTGATCGAGCGGTATCTCACCGAACTCATTGAGAATGACCGCCGTGCGCGCCATCCCCGGCTGATGCAGAAGGTGGCGGAGCAGGGTGGTCTTGCCGCTTCCGAGGAACCCCGTAATCAGGGTAACGGGAATCATCGTCGCGGCGCCGCCTGTACCGGCGCGCCCTGCTCGACGCCGAGGAGACTGCGCAGTTCCGTCAGCACACCGAGGAGCGAGCTGCACATCCTGACTCCCGTGTCGCGCACCAACCAGCGAAACGGGATATCGCTCGGTGCGCGCTCGACATGAATGCGCCGCCCGTTCACACGGAGCACTGCGATCACCGGCGGGTCGCCGCATTCCACGCTGCCTTCTGCACCCCACAGCACAAGGCAGTCAGCGAGAAATGTGCGCAGGCGATCTTCGTTCATGGCATCGCCGGGTGCTGGCAGTGGGTTAAATCGACATGCTAAGGTTGCGAAGTCTAGCACTGCAGCTCTAGCCAAGCCGCTAACCGGATGCGTGGTTCCAATTGATGGAGTTGCAATGAAAATTACAAAGATCGAAGTCTTTCCGATCGGCATGCCTTACGCAAGGCCGTACGAGCAGGCGACGGGCACTACAAAAGTCGCAAGGCGCGTCGTCATCAAGGTGCACACCGACGAGGGGGTCATTGGTCTCGGCGAAGCGTCGACGCTCCTCCCGAATCGTACCGGCGAAAGCGCTCAGGTCATTGCCGTCGTGATCTCCAACCTGTTCGCCCCGCTGCTGATCGGAGAGAACCCGCTGCAAATACAGCATGTCATGCAAAAGCTGCGCAAAGCGAGCATGGACAAGTATGGATTTCTGTATTCGAAGACCGCGGTCGATATGGCGCTGCATGACATTGCCGGAAAGGTTTACGGCGTTCCGGTGGCGGCGCTTCTCGGTGGGGTGGTGCGCACGAGCATAGGCGTCTCACGCAGCGTTCCGCTCGCGGAGCCGGCTGAAGTGGCCGTCGCGGCGGAGAAAATCGTGAAGGACGGCTACAAGATGATCACCATCAAGGCGGGGCTGGACCCGGCCGCGGACCTGGAGCGGGTGAAAGCCGTGCGGCACGCCGTGGGCGACAGCATCCCGATCGAAGTCGAT
>DATFGD010000527.1:0-2996 GCA_035249725.1 Burkholderiales bacterium | reverse complement strand
TTTCACGATTCGAATATCGATCCGTGCTGGGCGTTCTGCATGAGATCCATGACCCGGCAGTCCGCACACATTTTCAGCCGCTCGAGCGCTCCGGCTTGCGCAAACATGGAGTGGGCGCCCAGCCGCGTGACCATGTTCTCGATCATCTGCTTGGTTCCAAAGGGCTTTCCGCATTTCACGCAGGCGAAGACCTCGGCCTCGTTCAGCACCACTTCCCGCTTCGCTTCCGGTGTGAGCAGCAGGCGCGGCGCAAGGCTGATCGCCTGTTCGGGACACGTCTGCTCGCACAGGCCGCACTGCACGCAATTGCGCTCGATGAACTTGAGCTGGGGCGATTCCTTGGCATCGACGAGCGCACTCTCCGGACAGGCGCCGACGCACGCCATGCACAGCGTGCAGCTCTCCTTGTTGACGTTGACCCGTCCGTAGGGCGCGCCGCTTCGTAGTGCGATCTCGTCCTGCGGCGTTGCAGCATGACGCAGGAGATGGTCGAGCGCGAAATCGAGCGTGGTGCGCTTCTCTTCGGAGAAATTGAACGATGCCGGCTTCACTTCCGGGACGGCGGCTAACCCCCAGACCGCCGCTTCCAGCGTTGCGACGTCGGCGGCATCGATGAGTTGGAGGCGCCCGGTCCCATAACCCAATGCGACGAGTATGTCCTGCGCCCACTCCATCTCGCGCTTGAGTGCCACGCGGTACTCCGGTGCCTCGCCACCCGTCGCGAGCACGGCAACCTGCGCAGCACCCAGCGCGAGGCCCCCGAGCAGCAGGTCGGGGCCCAATGCGCCGATGTGGAAGACTTCCAGCGGGATGACGCGCGCCGGCAGGCCTTTGCCGCGCCGGCCGAGCTTCGCCACCACCTGGCGCCCGTCAGAGGCGTCGTGAAGCAGCAGGCACGCGTCCCGACCACCGGATTTGCGGTACGCCTGCAGCAGCGCCTTCAGGCGTAAACCCATGTCAGGCATGCGCGGATAGGCATAGCGCATGGCGCCCGAGGGGCACACGGTGGCGCACCCGCCGCAACCCATGCACAGGTGCGGTTCCACCTGCACCCGGTTTTCGTCGAGGTCGCTCGTGATGGCCTGCGTCGAACACACGTCCAGGCACTTGCGGCAACCGACGATTTCAGAACGGCTGTGCGCGCAGATCTTCTCCCGGTACTCGAAGTACCTGGGTTTCTCGAATTCGCCCACCATTTCGATCAGTCGGCTGGCGGCCAGCGCCTGTTCGACCGGATCGCCCCGCGGCGCGAAATAACCTTGCGGCGGCTGATGAAGGCGCAGCAACGGTTCGACAGAAAGATCCAGGACGAGGTCGAAGCGATCGCTGCGCGCGCGCTCGGCACGTTCGAAGTCGATCGCCCGGATCTCGCCGCACGCCGCTACGCACTTGCGATGAGCGCGGCACTTTTCGGGATCGATCTGATAAGCGTAGTCGATCGCCTGCTCGGGGCAGGCTTCGATGCAGGCGCCGCATCGCGTACACGCCTCGAGGTCGATGGGATTTGTCTGTTCCCACGACACTTCGAACGCGCCGAGGTAGCCGCTGATGGACGCCACGTTGCCCGACCAGACCGGATAACGCCGCTCCAGCGGCAGTTCCGCGCGCGCGCCCGAGTCGGTGAAAAGTACAGAGACATCGAGCCGCTCGGCGAGGCGCTCGGCCCACGGCAGCGCCGCCTCCGCCGGCCCGATAATGAGCAGGCTGCCCTCCGATTTGTACGACACCGTGGGCACCGGTTCCGGCTCCGGCACGCCGGTAAGCGCCAGCAAGGCCGCGATCTTAGGCGCCGCGTCGCGCGCTTCCACCGACCAGCCGGCCGTCTCGCGGATGTTGACGAACTTGAGTTCACCGCTGCCCTTCAGCTCACCGTGTACTTCGGTGAAGAGGGCCGCTTCCTGCGTGCAGGCGACGACGACATCGTCGCCGTTCTTGACCGCCGCCTCGAACGAAGCGAGGTGCCGCCGGCACAGTTCGCTGTTGACGTTCGGCGCAGGTTCGAGCTCGAGCGCTGAAGCGAGTCGCTTTCCGTCGAGCGGCATGGTGCGGTTGCAGTTACAGAGCAGCAGCTTGCGTGGATCCTTTGTCATGGAATGGCGCTCCCCGACGCCGCGATGGATGTGCTAAGAATCACGTTCGGCCGGTCGCGATGGCAAGGGTTCGGTCTCTTGTTGTTCCAAGGCTGCGATATCGGTGAGCGGAGGCGAAACATCGCTCCCCGTATCGAGCGCCGGCCGCGTGGGCGACTCGATTGCGACTTGCGCCGTCCGCTGTTTTTCGCCCTCTTCTTCGCTCTCCTTCGCCCACGCGAGGATCTTCTGCGCCTGCTTCAACGTAGCCAACATCTCCGCCGGCAACGGGCTCGGCTTGGAATAGTCGTCGATATAAACGTCCAGCCCGTCCATCACGTTGAAGTGCGGTTCGCTGAAGAGCCGCTTCAATGCTGCGCGCCTGAGGTTGTCGTCCACTTTGGGATGGAAAAAGCCCGTGTAATCCGACTCCAGCGTGAGCTTTTCGAGCGGCGGCAGGGCGGGCGGCGCATCGCGCGCCGTATCGGGCGTCGCCGGCGTGCGCTCGGATGCCGGCGCTTCGTGTGCGGCTTTCTGCTTCAAGCGCGCCCAGCGCGACAGAAACCGTTCGTCTCGCTCTGCCATGGCTCAGTAGCGGCCCATCCGTCCGCGGTCCTTGTTGCTCGCGTAGCGCTTGGCTTTGGGCTGTTCCGGGCGGTAATTGCGTTCCACAAACTCGCTGATCCAGGGCAGCAGTTCGGCAGGCAGCGGCACACCGTCCACGTGCTCGTCGCTGTCCATCCAGCGCGCGCCTTCGTGGTAACTCACCGTCAGCAATTCGGGCTGCGCGATATCGCCTTGCATGCGCCACAGCACAAAGGCATGAGGCTGCGGAGAGGTGACATTCATGTAGTAGCCTTCTGCTTCATCCTGCCGCAAGGCGATGCGCTGCCCCGGGAACAGGATCTGCAACAGGTCGTCGTGCTG
>DATFGD010000526.1:0-4061 GCA_035249725.1 Burkholderiales bacterium | reverse complement strand
GAGCGTGGCGTATCCGGCGGAATTAGCCGGATCGAGTTCGCACAGGCGCTGTGCGGTCTCCGCCGCTTCGTCGAGCTGTCCCAACTCGAATAGCGTTTCCGCCAAGCTTGCAAGGCCGGTGCGGTTCCTGGCGTCCGCGCGCAGCAAAGCGCGCAAATGCTCGACGGCTTCGCCGGTCCGGCCGGATGCGAGGGAGACCAGGGCCATACCCTCGTGCGCGGCAGGTAAACCCGGTGCGGCCTCAAGCGCCCTGGCAAACCGCTCGCGAGCTTCAGCAAGCCGGCCCTGCTTCTGAAATACGATGCCGAGACTCGCGATCGCATCCACATAGAGCGGAGCTTGAACGAGCACGCGCTCGAACCATGCGCGCGATTCATCCAGTTGGTCCAGTTGCAGAGCAAGCACGCCCAAGTTGTACGCGGCATCGACCTGCCCCGCCTCGTGTTTCAGTGCCGCCTCGAAGTGCTCGCGTGCGCCCGCCGCATCGCCCGTTTGGGCGAGCGCCCGCCCCAGGTTGAGGCGGCAATCGACATTCTGCGGATCCTGTGCGAGGGCCTGCTTCAGATGACGGATGGCGTCCTCGTACTTCTCCTGATTGAGCAGCGACACGCCGAGCCGCATCGGCACGGAAGCCGGTGCACCGGGGAGCGCCGCCGCCCGTCGCAGCATGTTCTCCGCATCGGGAAATTGCCCGAGCATGAGATGTGCGAGCCCCAGGTGTTCGAGCGCCATGCCGTTGCGCGCGTCACCGGAAATCGCCTGCTCGAGCAGCGGTACTGCATCAGCCGGCCGCCCGCTCATGAGATGGGACATCGCGAGCAAACACAGCGCGTCCGGATTACGGGGGGCGCTGCGGAGGATTTGCTCGCAAAGATACTGAGCGCCTGCAATGTCGCCAGTCTGCAGGCGCTCGCGAGCCTGATTCAGTTTGTGGGTTGACGCTGCAGACACGAATCGGGATGTTCTTTGGCGCGCATATGGGCGCCAATGATATACGCGATGAGGATCATCGTACACGTGCCTATTGTTGGGATAGGTTCTAGAATGGCACGGCGCCGGGTGCCGGTGCCCGGCAATCCGCAATCCAATATGTCCGAAACCAAGGAAGATCGTCCGAGCGTACAGGAGCGGCTCGAGGAGATTATCGAGCTGCTGCGCAGGCACGAAGCGGCCACCGAACCCGCTGTCGACGATGAAGAAGCGCGACGCGAGCTGGTGAAGACGCTGGTGCACACGCTGCATCTTGCCGAGCTGCAGAAGCTGCTCGACGAGCTGCACCCTGCCGATATCGCGTACATCCTGGAGTCCCTTCCGCTCGATCAGCGGTTAATTGTTTGGGAACTGGTCAAGACCGCCCGCGACGGCGAAATCCTGCTCGAGGTATCGGATGCGGTGCGCGAGACGCTCATCGCGGACATGGACAAAGAGGAGCTGGTCGCGGCGGCGGGGCAGCTCGACGCCGATGAGATCGCCGATCTTGCGCCTGATCTCCCGCGCGAAGTCATACAGGACGTATTCCAATCGCTTTCCCCGGAGGAGCGCGAGCGCCTGCGCGAGGCGATGTCCTATCCCGAAGACACCGTGGGCGCGCTCATGGACTTCGACATGATCAGCATCCGCGACGATGTCCGGCTGGAGGTGGTGCTGCGCTACTTGCGGCGGCTCGACGAACTGCCCGATCACACCGATCAATTGTTCGTCGTCGACCGCCAGGCGCAGTTCCGCGGACTGCTGCCAGTAAACCGCTTGCTCGTGAACGATCCGGACGTCGTCGTCGGCGAAGTGATGGTGGAGGAGCCGGTCCGGCTACAGCCGGATGACAAAGCGCAGGATGCGGCGGCAGCGTTCGAGCGCTACGATCTGGTGTCGGCCCCGGTCGTCGACGACACCGGCCGGCTGATCGGGCGCGTGACCGTAAATGCGGTGGTGGACTATATCCGGGAGGAAACCGATAACGAAATGCTTTCCGCGGGCGGGTTGCTGGAAGAAGAGGATCTTTTTGCCTCGGTATGGAAGAGCGTCAGAAACCGCTGGGCATGGCTGGCCGTGAACCTGGTGACCGCCTTCATCGCCTCGCGCGTGATCGGCATGTTCGAGCATTCCATCGCCCAGCTCGTCGCGCTCGCCGCGCTGATGCCCATCGTCGCAGGCATCAGCGGCAACTCGGGGAACCAGACCATCACCATGATCGTGCGCGCCCTGGCGCTGGGTCAGATCAGTGCTTCCAGCGCGCGCCAGCTTTTCTTGAAGGAAATCGGGGTGTCCCTGCTGAATGGCCTGATATGGGGCAGCGTGGTGGGCATGTTCGCCTTCCTGATCTACCACGACTGGCAGCTCGGTATCGTCATGGCCGGCGCCATGGTCCTGGCATTGATGCTTGCCGCCGTAATGGGCGTCGCCATTCCGCTTACGATGCAGAAGCTGGGTCGGGATCCCGCCATCGGCGCCAGCGTGATGATCACGGCCATTACCGACAGTGGCGGATTTTTCATCTTCCTTGGCCTCGCCACGATCTTTCTGGTATAGGGTGCTGGAATAGCGCTCAGGCTGCCGATGTTCACCCGGTAACAGGCGTTCAATCGGGCAGAGCGGCAGGGCGCGGGATGAACACGAGTGGACGACTACGCACACCTGATCGAGCAGCATATTCCGCGTCTGCGTCGCTATGCGCGCGCCCTCACCGGAGAGCGCGCCGTGGCGGACGATCTCGTGCAGGACACCCTGGAGCGGGCGTGGAACAAACTTCACCTGTGGCGCCGTGGCAGCGATTTGCGGGCGTGGCTTTTCACCATCATGCACAACGTTTATGTAAACCAGCTTCGCTCGCGTGCAGCGCATCCCGTGGTATCGCTCGATGATGAGGATAGCGCCGTGCCTCAGCGCGCACCTGAGACCGACCGGCTCGAAATCCGGGATCTCGACATTGCGCTGCGCAAGCTGCCTGACGAACAACGCGAAGTCCTGCTGCTGATCGCCCTGGAGCAGCTTTCGTACGAGGAAACCGCGCGGGCGCTTGGTATCCCCATCGGCACGGTGATGTCGCGCCTGTCGCGGGCGCGGGAACGGTTACGCCGTCTTCTGGGCGATTCCGGCGACGGAACGACGCTGCGAGTCATCAAATGAGCATGCTGCCGATCACCGAAGCGGAGCTTCACGCCTACGTGGACGGCGCGTTGCCGGAGGCGCGGCGCGCGGAAGTGGAGGCTTACCTCGCAAGCCATCCAGAGGACACCGAACGCGTGGCAAGCTATCGTCGCCAGAATGAGGCGCTGCGCATGCAGTACGGGCCCATTGCGGAGGAGGCGGTGCCGGAACGGCTGCGGGAAGCGCCCACGCGCCGCGCGCGATACGGATGGCGCGTCGCCGCTGCGGCCGGCTGGCTCGCTGTGGGCGGCGTAATCGGCTGGCACGTCCACTCCTATCACAGCGAGCAACGCCTCGAGTCTTCAGCGTGGGCGCGTCGGGCTGCGGTGGCCCACGTCGTGTACAGTCCCGAAGTGCGGCATCCGGTCGAAGTGGGTGCAGACCAGGAAGCGCATCTCGTGAACTGGCTTTCGAAGCGCCTGGGCGCGCCGCTCAAAGTACCGCACCTCGGTACCATCGGCTATACGCTCGTGGGCGGACGGTTGCTGCCCGGCGATCGCGGTCCGGTGGCTCAATTCATGTACCAGGATGCCAAGGGGCAGCGGCTCACGCTATACGTGCGCACCAACCCCGACGACACGCGTGAGACGGCGTTCCGGTTTGCGCAGGAGAAGAACGTAGGCGTCTTCTATTGGCTCGATCGCAAACTCGGCTATGCGTTGTCCGGCGAGTTGGAAAAGTCCGAGCTGCTGCGCGTCGCGAGCACTGTCTATCGTCAACTCAATCCTTGATGAACGTCGATGGCGCGGGCGCGTTGCGTTCATCCGGTTTTTGCACTGTCCTCGATTACCAAATCCCGCTATTGGCGCGATAAGTAGCGCGTCGCGTGCCTTGCACTGGAGCGCATCCCCGCTGGGTCTTATGCATCTGTCATGACAGTGCTGCGTGCGCAACCAGCTCATGGTGATGGACCAACT
>DATFGD010000525.1:0-4792 GCA_035249725.1 Burkholderiales bacterium | reverse complement strand
TGCCGGCGAATACGCTTGTGCTGGCAAAGGCCAGAGCTACAGCAACGATAAGGCTGCGGATTTTCATGTAATGCTCCTATTTAAGTGTTTTGACCAGGCTGCCGCCCGCTAGTGTAGGCCCTGCGAATGCGCTCCACAACTCGGTGGGTTTGCCCATGTCTTGCCAGCCGGCCGGCGGGTAGAATTCGTGGACCGCACGGCAAATTGGCTGATTCGCTTGGCTACAGCACGATTAACACCTGGCTCCACCGGCTTATTCCCGCTATCGCAGGACATCATAGCCGAGCGTCTGGCGCGTCCCGCCGGGCCTGTGGAACGAAACGATTTGCACGTCATCGCCCTTGCTGAAGAAGCACGTGTAATCGAAGCGGCGGTGCTGATCCCGCTGGTTGCGCGCGCGTGCGCCGTCCACGTTCTTTTCACACAACGTACGGCGCACCTTGCCGACCACGCGGGCCAGATCAGTTTTCCGGGCGGCCGCGTTGAGACTGGGGATACCAGCCGCGAGGAAACGGCATTGCGCGAGACCGAGGAGGAAATCGGTCTCGCGCGCGAACACATAACGGTGCTGGGCCGACTTCCCGACTACGAAATCCCGTCCGGTTTCCGCATCACCCCGGTCGTCGGTTGGGTGGCAGCGCCATTCGACCTGGCGCTCGATGCGTTCGAAGTCGAAGCGGTATTCGAAGCGCCACTCGACTACTTCCTCGCGGGCGCGAACTACCAGCGACGCCAGTACCACTTTCGCGGGCGCCACCGCCATTACCTGGCGATACCCTATGGCGGGCGCTATATCTGGGGCGCAACGGCCGGCATGCTCTACAGCCTGTGCCGCGCGCTTCAGGACTGAGCCGCGCTTGCTGGAGCTCGCAGGCCTGTTTCTCATCACGGCAATCGCGTGGTTCTGGTTCGACGGCCTTGCGCGGCGCGAGACCGCAGTGGATGCCGCGCGGCGTGCGTGCGTGGCCGAAGGGGTACAACTGCTCGACGATACCGTGGCGCTCGCGTCGCTGTGGCCGCGGCGCGTGGAAGGCGGGACGCTCCAGCTCCAGCGGATCTATCGCTTCGAGTTCAGCGATACCGGTAATAATCGGTTAGAAGGAAGCGTTACGTTGATCGGTTCCATGGTGCAGTCGCTGTATCTCGAACCTCATCGAGGTGAGGCGAGCGGGATGCGCCGACTCCAATGAGCGGCGGCGTTTATCGGTAGCGGTTCCGGGGTGCTTGTGGCACCATAAACCGCGCTACTGCGGGGAGGGCAGTTGGACACGAGCCGCCGGTGTATGACGGCGCGGCCTGGGGCACGGGCCGTCGCGCAATGAGCCGCGCGCCGACGATCGGTTTAATTATGACCGGAGGCGGCGCGCGGGCCGCCTATCAGGTCGGCGTGCTGAGAGCGCTGTCCGAGCTGCTGCCGCGAAACGTACGCGGTCCGTTTCCCATCATCTGCGGCACCTCTGCGGGCGCCATCAACGCAGCGGTGCTGGCTGCCGACGCCGGAGATTTCAGGCGTGCGGTGCGGCGGCTTATGACGGTGTGGAAAAATTTCCACGTTCACCACGTCTATCGCGCCGATCCGCTGGGCGCCGCGCACAACAGCCTGCGCTGGATGTTCACCGTGCTCACCGGCGGCGCATTCGCACGCAGCCCGGTGTCGTTGCTCGATAATTCGCCGCTCGTCGCACTGGTGGGGCGTCATCTCGATTTTTCGTCGATCGGCACCTCGATCGAGCGTGGCGACCTTTCCGCCTTCAGCGTAACCTGCTCGGGATACAGCTCGGGACAGTCGGTCACTTTTTTCCAGGGAAGCGCGGGTCTCCAGTCCTGGAAGCGTGCGCGCCGCATCGGAATCGCGACACCCATCGCGCTGGAGCATGTCATCGCATCAAGCGCGCTGCCGTTCATTTTTCCCCCCGTGCACATCAACCGCGAATATTTCGGCGACGGTTCGATGCGGCAGATTGCGCCGGTGAGCCCGGCGCTGCACCTCGGTGCAAACCGCCTGCTCGTGATCGGCGTTGGCCGCCAGCTTGGCGGCCGCGTAGCGGAGCGGACGCGTGCTGAATCGCACCCTTCGCTGGCGCAGATTGCCGGGCACGCGCTCAACAGCATATTCCTCGATACGCTGGAATCCGATCTCGAGCGCCTGCAACGCATCAACCGCACGATCGAGCTGATCCCCGGCGAGGTGCTGGAGCAGACGGGCTACCCGTTGCAGCACGTCGAGTTCAGGGTGATATCGCCGAGCGTGGAGCTCGAGCAAATCGCGGCGCGGCACGCCGGGGATCTGCCGCGCACCATACGGCTTCTCCTATCTACGGTGGGCGCCACGCGACAGGGCGGCTCCAACCTTCTCTCTTACCTTCTGTTCGAAAAGTCGTACTGCCGCGCGCTGATCCAGCTCGGCTATCAGGACACCATGGCGCGCAGGGATGATCTCCTCACGTTTCTCGGCTGCGTCCATTGAAGCGGCGCGCTCGCGAGTCGTCTGGGAACTTCGAACGCAGCCCGATGTCGCTGCGGTCGGTGCAGCGGAGTTGCCACGGTGGTCGGCTCTGAGTATAAAGAAGGTTCCACTGGCGGCTGGGACGTGACGATGAGCCGTGCGTTTGTAAAGGAAAGCGATGAAGATCTGGCGGCGGGCGAACTGCCCGAGCGGCCGCTCAGCGCGCACGCGAACTACGTTACACCCGCCGGACTGGAGCAGCTTCATGGCCGCGTGCGGGAATTGCATGGGCTGCGCGAGCGGCTCAATGCGCAGGCGGGCGACGATCCCATGGGCAAGCAGCGCTTGCGTGAGGTAGAGCGTGACCTGCGCTACTTCAAAGGTCAGCTCGAACGCGCAATCGTGGTCGATCCCTCGGGACAGCCGCAGGACGAGGTGCATTTTGGCGCGGCGGTGCGGATCGCCGATGAGGACGGACAGGCGCACCAGTTCAGCATCGTGGGCGATGACGAAGCGGACGTTGCCGCAGGAAAGATAAGCTGGGCGTCGCCGCTTGCGAAAGCAATGATCGGTGCAAAAGTCGGTGATGTGGTCGTGTGGCATCGCCCCGCAGGCGACACCGAGGTCGAGATCACCGGGATTCTTTACCCGAAGAAGCTGTGACGTTTCTCTCTCTCCTCGCCGCGCTACTGTTCGAGCAGGTGCGCCCCTTGCGGCCGGGTAATGCCGTACACGCGCTCTACGGCCGCTATGCTGTCAGCCTCGAACGCCGCTTCAACGGCGGTAAGGACGAGCATGGCATCGTCGCCTGGGGTCTCGCCGTGCTTGGGCCGGTCGCAGCGACGCTCGCCATTTACCTGTTGCTGTACCGCGCGAGCCCCGTACTCGCGTGGGCCTGGAACGTCGTGGTCCTTTACTTCACGATGGGATTCCGGCAGTTCAGCCATTACTTCAACGAAATCCTGCAAGCGCTGCAGGAGGGGCGCGCCGACCGGGCGCGCGAGCGTCTCGCACAATGGCGCGGTGCGCCGGCGCCCGAGCTCGCGAGCAACGAAATTGCGCGCGCGGCGATCGAGTCGGGCCTCGTGAGTTCACATCGCCATGTCTTTGGGCCGATCGCAAGCTTCATCGTTCTTGGGCCGGCCGGGGCCGTTCTCTATCGCGCGGCCGCAACGCTGTCCGACCGCTGGGGTGGGCGGTCCGACCCGGAGCGTGGAACTTTCGGCCGGTTTGCCGAGCGCTTTTTCTGGTGGCTGGACTGGCTGCCCTCACGCGTTACGGCGGCGAGTTTCGCGATAGTCGGAAACTTCGAAGACGCCGTGTACTGCTGGCGTACCCAGACACAGGCATGGTCCATGCACACGCACGGCATCATCCTTTCGACCGGGGCCGGAGCGATAGGCGTTCGCCTCGGAGAGGGCGGCCACCATTACAACGGCATCGAGCTCCGCGCCGAGGCGGAAACCGGTGACGAGGCGGACATCGATTACATGCAGAGCGCGGTGGGTCTCATCTGGCGCGCGCTGGTATTGTGGATGTTCCTGGTGCTGGTGGTGACCGTCGCTTATTTCCTGGGACGCTGAACCGACGAGCGTTCAGCCGTTCCGCGTTCGCGCGCCAGTACACGGTACGCGCCAAGCCGGCGCTCGGATATCCGTGCTTCCTTGACAGCCGCTTCGACGGCACAACCGGGTTCGCCGAGGTGCCGGCAATCCCGGAAGCGGCAATGACCCAGATACGGTCGAAACTCGACGAATGCCTCTGGCAGTACGTCGAGGCTGACGTGATGCAGGCCGAACACCTCCATGCCCGGTGAGTCGATGATGCTGCTGTCGCGATCGATATGGTAAAGGTGCGCGTGCGTAGTCGTGTGCCGCCCCGAAACGCGGGAAATTTCGCCGGTACGGGCCGATGCGAGCGGCACCAGCGCATTGATGATGGTCGATTTGCCCGCCCCGGACTGCCCGACGAGGACGCTTACGTGACCCTGCAGCCGCGGCCGCAGTGGTTCGATGTCGCGCTTGGCACTTAGCGTAAGCACGGGATAGCCGAGCCGGCGGTAGAGTTCCAGAGTGTCGAGCGCCGCAGCGTGCTCCGGCAGGTCCGCCTTGTTGAGCACGATCGCGACCGCGATGCCGCCGTGTTCCGCTGCGACCAGGCAGCGGTTGACAAGCGCTTCGTGTGGCGGGGGTACCGCAGCGGCCACGATGACCACCTGCGTCACGTTGGCGGCGATCAGTTTTTCCCGGTGAGCATCGCTGCGGTAGAGCAGCGAGGAACGAGCGTCTGCTGCTTCGATCACCGCCTGGGCAGGGCCGCTCGGCGCGATTCTGACGCGGTCACCGC
>DATFGD010000524.1:0-6317 GCA_035249725.1 Burkholderiales bacterium | reverse complement strand
GTTCTGTCCTTTTATGTGGGACGGACGGCTGCGATCGGCCCGCGATGCAGCGATCACGTTCCACGATCCGCAGGACGCGTACGCTGCCGTGCTCGATTTCGGTTCCGAAGCCATGGAGGACGCCCGCGAACTGGCGCGGCGCGAGGAGCTTGCCGAGAGCGTGCGCCTTCTCTATGTCGCGCTGACGCGCGCCCGCTACCGCTGCTGGGTAGTCTGGGGGAACATCAATGAAGCCGACACGTCGGCGCTCGCCTGGCTGTTGCATCGCCAGGAGAGCGGTGCGGCGTCCATCGCCGTGCCGCTCAACGACGCGATCATCCAGACCGATCTCGAACGCATCGCGGCGCGAGCCGAAGGGACGATCTGCGTGCGGCCGATTCCGCTCAGAGCGCAGGCCAGCCCGGTTCCGGCCGTTGCGTGTGCACCGGGACTCGCGTCCCGGCCGTTTGCCGGCGCGATACGCGATGCGTGGCGCATCACCAGCTTCTCCGCGCTCGCGCACGCCCGCGCGGTGGAAACGCCGGACTACGACGCGGGCACGCGGGAGGCCGGGATCGATGTGGCGACCGATATGCGCGACATCCACGCGTTTCCCCGCGGCGCGCGCACCGGCCGGTGCCTTCATGCGATTTTCGAGACGGTCGATTTCGCTGCATTGAATCGCGGGGCGCTGGAGCGCATTGTCGCGCGGCAACTGGCGGCGTACGATTTTTCTTTGCACTGGGTCGACGTGATCGCCGACATGGTCGAGCGGGTCGCCGCAACCCCGCTCGATGAGACGGGCGGGTTGCGTCTCGAGCGCGTGAGCGCGAGCCAGCGTCTGAACGAAGTCGAGTTCTATTACCCGATCGCGCGCCTGTCCGATGCCGGGCTACGGGCACTGCTGCTCGACGCGGGCTTTCCTCCCGAAATCCGCGAACGGATCGGTGCGCTCACCTTCGCACCGGCGCAAGGCTATATGAAAGGTTACATCGACCTCGTGTTCGAGGCGGCGGGTCGCTATTACCTCGCCGACTACAAATCGAACTGGCTTGGGGCCTCGTCCGAGGCGTATCGACACAGCGACCTCTGCAGGGCGATGGCGCGTGAAGCGTATTACCTTCAGTACCTCGTATACTGCGTCGCGCTGCATCGCTATCTCGCGACGCGAATCGCCGGATACGACTATGAAACGCACTTTGGCGGCGTGCGCTATCTCTTTGTGCGCGGCATGAGTCCGGAGCTGGGCTGCGCGTCCGGAATCTATGCTGATCGCCCGGCCGCGAGCCTGATCCATGCGCTCGACCGCTATCTCATGCAGGGGTAGGGCATGAATGCAACGCGGACACTGCCGAACGACGACGACCGGTCAAGCGAAATCGATCGCCATTTCGCGCGGCTGATCGAGCGGCTTGCTGGAAACGGCGACCGCGCGCTTTTGGCCGCGGCGATGCTCGCGAGCCGCGCGACGGCGAAGGGCGACGTTTGCGCGGATCTTGCGGAATATGCGGGGCGCGGCATTCCGGATCTCGAGTTCACCGCGCCGCCGCTCGCGACGTGGATTCAGCAACTGCGCGGCACTGCGGTCGTTGGCGGACCGGGCGAGTTCCGGCCGCTGGTGGTCGATGAAGCGGGCCGGCTCTATCTCTATCGCTACTGGGAATACGAAGCGTGCCTGGCTCAGGATCTGCTCGAGCGCGCCTGCGACGCGGACGATGTCGATCTCGAGTTGCTACGGGCGGGCCTCGATCGCCTGTTTCCGCATCCGCTCGATATCGAGCAGAAGCGCGCTGCGGCGATGGCCTTGCTGCGTCGTTTCTGCGTGATTTCCGGTGGCCCCGGCACCGGCAAGACCTATACCGTGGTGAAAATCCTCGCGCTCCTCGCGGAACAGGCGCGCGGACGCCCGCTCGCGGTCGCGCTTGCCGCACCGACCGGCAAGGCGGCAGCGCGGGTGCAGGAAGCCGTCCGGCACGCCCTCGAGCGTCTTCCGTCCGATGATGCGCTGCGTGCGTGCATACCGGCTGAAGCCCACACGCTGCACCGGCTGCTCGGGGCGCGGCCCGACTCGGTGTACTACCGCCACGATCGCGCCAATCCGCTGGCGCTGGATGTGGTCGTCGTCGATGAAGCATCGATGGCGGACCTTGCGCTGATGGCGAAGCTCGTCGCAGCACTGCAGCCCCGTACCCGGCTCATCCTTCTCGGCGACAAGGACCAGCTTGCTTCGGTCGAAGCGGGGGCAGTGCTGGGCGATATCTGCGCAGGCAGCGGCGCCTCATCCCGGTTTGCTGCGCGCCTTTCGTCCGTGCTCGGCACCGCGCGCCAAGTGCAGAGCGAGGCTTCGTCGGGTTCGCCGCTCGGAGATTCGATTGCGCTCCTCAACCGCAGTTACCGCTTCGGCGCGGACACGGGGATAGGCCAGCTCGCGGCAATGGTGAACCGCGGAGAGGCGCAGGCGGCGCTCAGTCTGCTGAAGAGCGGCGCTGCGGAAGACATCGCGTGGCACCCGATTGACGCGCGGGGAGTCGGCTCCGCGCTCGATGTGCGAGCCCTCGAGCGCCTCGCAGCGTACCTCGCGGACATTCTGGACAGCGCACCGCAGGAGATTTTCGAGCGCTTCAACGCTTTCCGGGTGCTTTGCGCGCACCGTGGCGGCCCGCTGGGTGCGGCGGCAGTCAATCGCATCATCGAGGGCGCGCTCGAGGAACGGAAATGGGTCGATGCGCGGCAGGCGTGGTATGCGGGGCGGCCGATCATGGTCACACGCAACGATTACAACGTGCAGCTCTACAACGGCGACGTCGGCATCACGCTTCCCGACCCCGACGCCGGCGGACAGTTGAAGGTGTTCTTTCCGGGGCAGGACGGCGCGATGCGCAAGATAGCGCCGGTGCGTCTACCCGAACACGAAACCGTTTACGCGATGACGGTACACAAGTCGCAGGGGTCGGAGTTCGGGCATGTGCTGATGATATTGCCGGGTGAACTCTCGCGCGTCATGAGCCGCGAACTGGTTTATACCGGCATAACGCGCGCGCGGCAAAGCGTCGAAATCTGGGGCGGCGAAAGCGTTTTCATCCCGTCCGTCGAACGCCGGCTTACGCGCGCATCGGCCTTACGCCACCGCCTGTGGCATTCGCAAGGATAAAAAGACCACATATTGGGTGGTGTGCGAAGCAGACGGGGTGGTGGCGCTATGCGAAAATCGGCTCTTCGACACACGCAATAAATACCCATGCCCACCACGCCAGCGCTCGCCTCGATCATCTCATCGCAGCACGCACGCACGGCGCGCCGCGAGGATTTCCGCCTGATAACGGGTCAAGGCCGCTACACCGCCGACTGGAATCTGCCGGACCAGGTGCATGCAGCGTTTCTGCGCGCCGATCGCGCACACGCCGGGATCGTGCGTGTCGACGTGTCACGCGCGCTCGCATCGCCCGGTGTCATCGCGGTGTATACCGGCGATGATGCCCGGCAGGAAGGCTACAAATCGCTGCCCAACATCGTCAGCTATCCCGGAAAAGACGGCCAGCAACTGAAGAAGCCGCATCAGCCCGTACTGGCGTACGGCAAAGTCCGCTACGTCGGTGAGCCGGTCGCGATGGTGCTCGCCCGCACCGCGGCGATCGCCGAGGATGCACGGGAGCTGATCGAGATCGACTATCGCGATCTGCCAGCCGTCGTGGGATTCGACGACGCTGTGGGCGACGGCGCGCCGCAGCTCCATGACGATGTGCCGGGAAATCTCGCGTTCGAATTCGAGTCCGGCGATGCGGAAGCGGTGGCCGCGCAGTTCGCCTGCGCCAGGTATGTGAGCAGGCTCACCGTGGAAAGCCAGCGGCTGGTAGGCAACGCACTGGAGCCGCGCGCGTGTCTCGTCGCGTTCGACGCGGCGAGCGGGCGCTATACGGTATATGTCCCGTTACAGGGGGCGGGCACCATGCGCGGGCAGTTCGTGCAGGTGACCGGGCTCGACAAGGACAAGATCGTACTCGTTGCGCAGGATGTCGGCGGAAGTTTCGGCGTGCGCGGCGCCGCGTATCCGGAGTACTTTGCCGCGATGATGGCGGCAAAGCGGCTGGGGCGCCCCGTGAAATGGGTCGCGGGCCGCAGCGAAACGTTCGTGAGCGATTTCCACGGGCGTGCGCTTTCGCTCACCGGTGAACTGGCGATGGACGCGGATGGAAAATTCCTCGCGATCCGTTTCGACGACCGCGCGGATCTCGGCGCATACGGCGGAACGTTCGGGTCGTTTATCGCCACGCGCAACATGACCGTCACGGTGGGCGGCGTGTATCGCATCCCGGCGGTCTATGCGCGCACCCGGCTCGCCTACACCAATGGCGTTCCGGTTTCGGCCTACCGCGGCGCAGGCCGGCCCGACATCGCGTATGCCATCGAGCGGCTGGTGGACTACGCCGCGCACGAGCATGGTCTGGACCCGATCGAGCTTCGGCGCGAGAACCTGATACCGCGCGATGCCATGCCGTACAAGACGCCCAACGCGGGCACGTATGACTCGGGCGACTTCGAGGCGGTGATGGACGACGCATTGCGGCGCGCCGACTGGGCGGGTTTCCCCGCACGGCGCGAGGCCTCCGAGCGGACCGGGAAAATCCGCGGCATCGGCATCGCAACGTACCTCGAAGCCGGCGGCGGCGGCGCGGCGCCTAAAGACGAGGTCGCGGCGGAATTCGATGCGCAAGGGCAAATGACGCTCTATGCCGTTACCCAGTCCTCCGGCCAGGGACACGAAACGATTTATCCGCAGATCGTCGCGGCGACGCTCGAGATCGATGCGTCATCCATCCGGTTTCATCCCAGTCCGCCGGTCGCGGATCTCGTCGGTAACGGGACCGGCGGCTCGCGCGGTGTATTGGGAACCGGCAGTGCCTTTCACCTGCTCGGGCAGAAACTCATCGACGTCGCGCGCCCGCATGCGGCGCTCGTGCTCGGTGTTGCGGAAAGCGCGGTGCGCTACGGCGAAGGCCGATTCCATGCCGGAGACCGCTCGATCGGTTTCGTCGAGCTCGCACGCACGCTCGCCGGCCCCAAGCCGCATCCTCTGGATACGGTCGCCGAGGGCATTTTCGGAACGACGTATCCCAATGGCTGCCATATCGCCGAAGTGGAAATCGACCCGGAGACCGGTGCTGCCACGATCGCGCGCTACACCGCCGTGGACGATCTGGGCAACGTAATTAATCCTGCGCTGGTGGAGGGGCAGGTGCACGGCGGCGTCATGCAGGGCGCGGGACAGGTTTTCGGCGAGCACGCGGTATACGATCGCGCAACCGGGCAGTTGCTCTCGGGCAGCTTCGCGGACTACGTGATGCCGCGCGCGGGATGGCTGCGGCATATCGAGGTGCACGATCACCCGGTACCGACGCCGACCAACGCACTGGGCGCGAAAGGCGTAGGCGAAGCCGGGTGCAGCGGCTCGCTGCCGGCACTGGTCAACGCCACCCTCGACGCCTTGCGGCCGCTCGGCATCAAACATCTCGATATGCCGTTCACGCCGGCGCGCCTCTGGCAGGCGATCCACACCGCGCCCGTGCCGCTCGGGAAGGCATCATCTTTCCGGCGAAAGCCGAATCGATGAACGTATCGTCTTTGCGGCGAACGCCGCAATCCGGAGATTCCTGAACGATAATGTCCGATCTCGACCTCAACCGACTGCGCGAATTCCTCGACGAGGAAGAAAAGTTCGCCCGCTCGATCAGCGCGAAAGATGATCCGCGCAGTGCCGTCGCAAAGCGAATGCTGGATCTCATCGCCGATGCGCGCGCGAATCTTCGGCCCTCTGCCGATGGAACGGCGAACTATGTCCCCGTAAAGACCATCATCGAAGATCTCGCCACGCTGCGCGCTCAGGCGGAAAAGCCCGATCCGCGCTGATGCATCTCCATAGAGCTTCCGTGATGTCCGACGACATAAATAAGCCCGCGCCGGACGTATTTGAAGCGGCGCGCACCCGGCGTTCGATCCGCGCCTACAAGCCCGACCCGGTGCCCCCCGATGTACTGCGCGACATCGTGGCGCTCGGGCGCTACGCGCCGAGCGGATCCAACATTCAGCCGTGGCGCGTGCACGTGCTGACCGGCGCGGCGCTCGAGCGCGTGGGCAAGGCGATACAGCGCGCCTTTTTGAGAGACGAGCCCGGGCACAAACGCGACTACGAGTACTACACCGATCCGATTTACGAGCCTTATCTCGCCCGCCGGCGTGAGTGCGGCTGGGGCTTGTACGGGACACTCGGCATCGGACGCGGTGATCGGGAGAAGTCGAAGGCTTATCGCGCGACGAACTACGATTTTTTCGGCGCCCCGGCG
>DATFGD010000523.1:0-6171 GCA_035249725.1 Burkholderiales bacterium | reverse complement strand
GATCGCGGCGATCGGATCCTTTATCGCCGGCACGATCGGTGTAATCGGGCTCATGCTGCTTGCACCGACGCTCGCTGCCTTCGCGCTGCGATTCGGCCCGCCCGAGTACACCGCACTGCTCATGATGGGGCTGTTCATCCTCGCCTACATGAGCGGTGGCTCGACGATCAAGACGCTTGCGTCCGCGGCCCTGGGTCTGCTGCTGGGCATGATCGGCATCGACGTGATGAGCGGCTACACGCGCTTCAATTTCAATATCGTCGAACTGGGCGACGGTGTGGGCATCGTTCCGGTTGCGGTCGGGCTTTTCGGTATATCGGAAATACTGCTTTCTGCGGGGCAGTCTACGGCGACCCGCGTGCAGCGACCGCGGCTGCGCGATCTCGTTCCGTCACGCGAGGAGTTCCGCCTGTCTGCGGGGCCGATCATGCGCGGCAGCGTGCTCGGGTTCCTGATCGGCATCATTCCCGGCTCGGCCCACATTATCTCGTCCTTCGTCTCGTACGGCATCGAACGGCGCCTGGCCAAGGACCCCGAGCGCTTTGGCAAGGGCGCAATCGAAGGGGTCGCGGGTCCCGAATCGGCGAACAACGCCGCGGCCACCGGCGCGTTCGTGCCGATGCTGGCGCTCGGCATCCCGACGAGCCCGGTCACTGCGGTCATGATCGCCGCGATCATGGTGCACGGCATCTCGCCGGGTCCGCTCCTCATCAGCCAGCAGCCCGAACTTTTCTGGGGCTTCGTCGCGAGCATGTATGTGGGCAACGTCGTGCTGCTCATTCTCAACCTGCCGATGGTGGGTATGTTCGTCAATCTGCTGCGGATTCCATATTCGTATCTGTATCCGTGCATCCTCGCTTTCTGCATCCTCGGCACCTACTCTGTTGCCAACAGCATGATCGATGTCTGGATCATGCTCATCATGGGCGGCATCGGCTATGTGCTGCGCAAACTGCAGTACGATCTCGCACCGATCGCGTTGGGCTTGGTTCTGGCGCCGATGCTGGAGCTGAGCTTGCGCCAGTCGCTCGCGATGAGCGCTGGCGACTACGGCATCTTTCTCGAGCGCCCGATCGCAACGACCATGTTTGCGTTGGGTCTCGTGCTGTTCCTGTTTGCGTTAAAGCCTGTCGTGTTCCGGAAAGGTCGGGACTGGCGCAAGGAGGTCGGCCTGGAGCAGCAGTAAATCAAAATCACCGGCCGCTCGTCTCAGCGAACTTGCGGTTCATGGCATGCTTTCTGCATGCCACTCATGCCTCCATTGGTCCAGGAGGCAACAGTGGCAAAAGCATTACTGTGGATCGTCGTCGCGATATTCCTCATCGGCCTGCTGGTCGTCTTCGGCATATTCGATCTCATTTTCTAGCCTCGCTTTGCGCGGCTTATCCCGAGCGTAAAATTCTGCTGCTTGGTCGTTCCGGTTAGTGCGCCGCGCGCTTTTGTTAATATAGCGGCCGCGGCCGTAGTGCAGCGTGCCTCTGCTCGAGCCGCCGACGGCTTGGCTGCGTTTGCCATGCACGAATTACAACGCCGTCTACAATTTGCATGCAAGGCGAGGGAGCCAGGCAAAATCGCAAAGATCGAATCACCCGAAGGCAGACGGCGGCCCGCAGGCTTTTACATTACCCCGCGGCCGTGGATTTCGAGTCTTCTTTTCTGCGCCTTCGCCAATGCAGCGATCGCCGCGGATTTCGTCCGCAGCGGCGGCCCCTACGTCCCCACGCCGCAGGGCGTGGTGGACGAAATGCTCGCTGTCGCCGGCGTGTCGCGCGATGACTTCGTCATCGACCTGGGATCCGGCGATGGGCGCATCGTGCTGACGGCGGCCAGCCGCTACCAGGCGCGCGGCAAGGGGGTCGACATCGACCCCGAGCTCGTGGACCAGAGCAACAAGGAAGTGCAGCGGCGAGGTCTGGGAAAACTCATCCGCTTCGAGCAGGGGGATGCGCTGAAAACGCGCATCGAAGAGGCGACGGTCGTCACCCTGTACCTGCTCCCCGAGCTGATGCATGCGCTCCGTGACCGTCTCTACAAGGAGCTTGGACCGGGCGCGCGGGTGGTCTCGCACGATTTCCGCTTCAACGACTGGATGCCGGACCGCACGGTCACCATCGATGTGCCGGAAAAGTACGGCAGCCGCGGCGCGTGGCAGTCGAACATCTTTCTGTGGATCGTGCCGGCAAAGATCGCGGGGCGGTGGCGTGCCGCCATCGACGACGGCAATGGCGAGCACTATGTCTTGTCCTTTTCCCAATCGTTTCAACGCATCGAAGGCGAGGCGCTTGTCGATGGTGTGCGCGTCGCCTTGGAAGGCGCGCAGATCGAAGGCAAGCGCATCCGTTTTCTTCTGCCCGGCACGGGCGAAGACGCCGGCACTCGCCGAGAATTTACCGGTACGATAGACGGCGAAGCGATACAGGGCACGATCGTCTCCTACGAAGGCAGCGTGCCGTGGCACGCGACGCGCGAGCCGGCACCGGTTACAGCGCGCAGCACGCTGCAATGAAGGAGGCGCAGCCGGCGCAGCGCGCGCCGGACTTTGCCTATCTTGTCGTCGTGCTGCGCGGCTTTCCGCCACAACGTCTCCACGCTTCGTATAAGATAGCGCCGCGGCGCACTCTCGCAAAGCGCCGGAAGGGGTAAAGCGGTGAAGACCTATCGGCATATGGCGCTTGTTTTCCTCGCGCTGTTGGCGCTCGCCGCCGGCTGCGCGTCCAACGAAGTTGCACCGCCTTATTTCTGGATCGTCCACGACGGCGATCGCAGCGATGCCGACCGCGTCACGGACCAGCGCCGCAAGCCCGAAAAGCTGCTCGAGTTCTACGGCGTGCGGCCCGGAATGCGCGTCCTCGATCTCGGTGCCGGTGGCGGCTACAACACCGAACTGCTGGCGCGGGTGGTCGGCCCGCCGGGCGCCGTCTATGCGCAGAACAGTCCTTTCGTTCTCGAGAAATTCGTGCGCGGGCGCTTCGATGAGCGGCTCAAAAAGCCGGTCATGTCCCGGGTCGTACACCTGGTCCGTGAATTCGACGATCCGGTGCCGTCCGATGTTCGCAATCTCGATCTTGTCACGTTCAACTTCGTCTATCACGACACGGTATGGCTCAACGTCGACCGTGCCAGGATGAACCGGGCGGTGTTCGACGCCCTCAAGCCGGGCGGCATATACATCGTCGCCGACCACTCGGCGCGGCCCGGCAGCGGCGTCGAAGCGGTCAAGAGCCTGCATCGCATCGACGAAAAGGTGGTGCGCACTGAAGTCCAGGCCGCGGGATTCCGGTTGGCGGAAGAAGCCACTTTTCTCCGCAATCCCGACGACCCGCGCGACGCGTCGGTGTTCAAGCCGAAGATTCCGAACGACGAGTTCGTGCTCAAATTCGTAAAACCAAAATAGGCGTTTCAAAGGGGATGGCATGATGGTGAGCGGGCTGATACGGGCACTGTGCGCAATCGCGGTAGTGTTATGTGCCGCGCCGGCGTGCGGTCAGGACAGGACCAAGGAGCCGGACCGCACCGGTGGACCGTACGTGCCGACGCCGCAGATCGTCGTGGACGAGATGCTGCGCATGGCCAAGGTCGGGGCGGGCGATTTTGTCATGGATCTCGGGTCGGGCGACGGCGTGATCGTCCTCACCGCGGCGAAGCAATTCAAGGCGCACGGGATGGGCATCGAGATCGATCCCGAGCTCGTGAAGCTGAGCAACGAATCGGCGCAGCGACTGGGCATAGCCGACCGCGTCTCGTTCCAGGTGCAGGATATATTCAAAGCGGATCTGAGACGCGCCTCGGTACTGACGCTCTACCTGCTGCCCTCCATGATGAATGAGCTTCAGTCCAAGGTTTTCGGCGAGCTCAAGCCGGGCGCGCGCGTTGTCTCGCACGACTATCATTTCGGAGACGACTGGCGTCCCGACGACTACATCTCCTTCGATGTGCCGGAGAAGGAAAAGGTAAACGGCGTACCGCGCGCCACCATTTATCTGTGGGTGGTGCCCTCCAAAATTGCCGGGAAATGGCGGCTCAGGATCGATAGCTCGCCCGCTGCGGAGTACGACCTCGACCTCAAGCAACGCTATCAGTCGTTTGACGGCAGCGCGCTGGCGGCGGGAAAAGCCATGCAGCTCGAGGTGCCGCATCTTCGCGGCGACGAAATCCGCTTTGCCATTGGCGCCGGTGCTGGGCGGCGCGTTTTCCAGGGACGGGTAAACGGCGATGCCATGGACGGCAAGGTCCAGCTCGGCACGGGCCGCGGCGCCGCGCGCTGGACCGCGACGCGTGTGGGAGTTAATTGAGCAGCAACGCGGGCGGCATCGCTTCCACGACCGAACGCCGATAGCCAAGTTGCGTCAACGCGAAGTCGTGGGCGGCGGCATTGAGCGCGTCGGTCACGATCCGGCCGCCGTCGGTCATCTCCTGGTCCACGGGGCGTGGGTTCGCGAGCATGCTCCACAGCGTATCCGCGTGGTGTGCCGGGACATAATCGAGCGTGACCTTCACCGGGCGGGGCAGCGCGCGCGGCGCCGCGACCACGAAGCTGTTGAGTTGCACCGCGCGCGTCCAGTCCGGACGATAGAGCGCGATTGCAGGCAGTTCAGACTGGAGCGTCGCGAGCAAGTGCGCATAGCTCCTCGGGCGCTCGAGATCGGCAAAGGTGTTGAACACCGCGACGCCGTCTTCCGCAAGACAGCCCTTGAGATCGCGGAAGAACTCGCGCGTGACGAGGTAATCCGGCGTGCCATCGCCGTGGAAGAGATCGACGACGACGACATCGTAGCGTTCCGGGCACGTGCGCACGAAGGCTCGCGCGTCGGCATGGTAAATCCGCGCGCGGGCGGGGTCGAAACCGAAGTAGTGCTGCGCAACGTGCAGGGATGCGGAATCGATCTCGACGACATCCACTGCGATCGCGCTGCGTGCAAGCTGCATCGGCACGATACCGGCGCCCAGTCCCAGCACGAGGGCGCTGTGCATGCCGGGGCGGTAGGCCCGCGCGAGCGCTTCCAGCGCATACGTATAGAACGACATCGAGCGGCCGTTCGAATCCACCGTGTTCTGCGTGAGCCCGTCCTGGAAGTAGATGCGCAAAAACTCGCCGCCCTCCGTTTCCGGCTTGCTCCTCAGTATCTTGACTGTCCCGAACAGCGAGCCCACGCTCGCTTCGACCTGCCACATTCTGCCGGCATAGGCAGCGGGCCTGAGGCGGCCGGTGTAGGCGTCGGCCTGCCACAGCAACAGCAGCGCTGCCGCGGCGGCGGCCATCGCGGTTCCGCCTACACGGAAGCGTGCGGCGGGCCGTAGTGCAGGCGCGAAGGCCATTGCGAGCGAAAGCAGCGCCAGCGCGAGCGCGACGGCGAGCGTGGCGGCGAAATTGCTCAGATACGGCGTCATCCCGAACGCGGTGACGAACACGCCGGCCACCGACCCGATCGTGCTCACGAAGAAAACCCTGCCGGCGCCGGCATCTCCCGTGCGCCGCTCCATGCGGTAGAGCGTGATTGCAACCAGCAACGGATTCATCGCGGAAGTGGCGACGAGCGGCAGAAAGAGCAGAACCATGCAGGCGGCGAAGGCGCCGAAGATCAAGCTCCACCCGGCGAGCGGGGAGAATACGTGCGGATAGGCGAGACAGGCAGCGACTATGGATAGCGCGGCGAGCGCCGGCATCATGGCGTAGCGCTGTGTCAGCCCGTCCGCGGTGCGGCCTTGCGGGCCGCTTGCAAACCTGCCGCCCGCCCAATAGCCGAGCGCGAGCGAGAGCAGCGTGATCGACAGGATGCCGGTCCAGATATAGAGACTGACGCCGAAGTAGGGCGTCATGATGCGCGAGGCGAGCAATTCGAGGGCGAGGATGGCGCCGCCCGAGACGAAGATGACGATGTGGAGCATGGTTGTTCGGGTATAATCCCGCGGTTTGTTGGTGCGCCGTTGGGCGGTGCACGCGAATCTATCATAAAGATCGTTTTGCCCGAGGCTCCGGGCGGCGCTCCGAGGAGAAAAAGTACTGTCCGAGCTAAGGAGTGCGTAGGTGCGATACCCGACAAAGCTGTTCAATGCCGTGGCGCGTGGCTTATTGGGCGCCGCGGTGGTCGTTCCAGCCCTTACACAACCCGCGCAGGCGGAGTCCGCCCGGGTGCCCTATGTGCCGACGCCGCAGGAAGTCGTCGAGCGCAT
>DATFGD010000522.1:0-3059 GCA_035249725.1 Burkholderiales bacterium | reverse complement strand
GCCATACCGCGTGGCGAATGCGGCGTAGCCGACCCACGCAGCCAGGAAGACCGCAAACGCGAGCACGTCGAGCCACGTGACGGTCAGTTCGGTGAACAGCCGCATACCGCTCATGCGCCCTCCCATTCGATCGTTGCTGCTACACGAACAGCGTCAGCACGCCAGTATAGCCATAGAGCCGGTTGTGCGAGATTTCGCCGTTGCAGAAGAAACCGACCAGCGGCAGGTCGCCCAGCGCCTCGCGGATCATCTTGAGTTCGCGCGAATCCGGCCCGAAGAGGCTCGCGCCGCGGCCCAGACACGAAAAATACACGCCCCCGCGCGGCTGCGTATAAAGGCCTTTGCGTATGCTTTCGAGCATGCGCGTCATATCTTCGCGCGCGGTGCCGTCGTCGCGCCGGCAGAACATGATGCTGTCCCCCGGCTCGAGCAACTCGCCGATCGCAACGAGCTTGTGCGTCGTGTCGATGCCGACGAGATTGCGCACGAGATAGTCCCCGGTATCGCTGCCCGGGATCGGCAACCCGGCGAAGATGTTCCCGCCGACGCGATTCAAATCGCGTGCAAGCGCCGCGCCAATGTCCTCCTTGAACACCTCGAGGGCAGGCTGCCCGTCGAGGCTCACGATCACGTTACGCTGGCAGGCAGTGATGCCATGCTTCGGTCCGATCGGCGTACAGCCCTGTGTCAGACGCGTCGCAACCGTGACGGCGTCCGAAAAACTGACGCCGGACAGTCCGCCTTCGACGATCCCGTCGGCGATCTGGATGTTCTGACGCCGCGAGCTGGTGAGCCCACCCACCAGAAAGCCGCTTTCGACGCGCTCGGCGAGCTTGCTCACGAGCTCGGGAATCTCGCTGTTGCTGGGATCGGCGTGCACGACAGCGAAATTTGCCGGCACATTGCCGCACTTGAGTGCAGTGCGATCCACCTGCTCCGCCTTGGCGATTCCCGAAAATACGCGGAACGTGCCCACTTCGAAGTCCGCAACCATGACGGCCATGGCCGGTTCATCCAGATATTCGCGGCCGGTCGCGCAGACGCCGATGCCCACCGCGCCGGTCCAGTGCGCGACACCGGTCTCCTCCCTGAACCAGTCGAGGATTTCGGCCGCGTGATCGGCCAGCACGTCGGTGATGTAGAGAAAGCCGAGGCTCGCGTCTCCCGATCCGAGCTGGATTACGCACGAGCGCGCGGCATCGCGCCAATCGGGGGCGCTGGCATGACCGTAACGGAAGGTGGGCATAGTATGGGCAGCAGATCGACGCTAGATCGTAGCACGCGTCGCGCGGCAATCGCCAACCAAGCTTGCGTCGCAACAAGCCCGGTGAACCACGACGTTATCCAAGCGCACGAGCTGGAAGAGATTGCGGCGATGGTCGTCGCGATGAAGCAATAGCGCCCCGGACGCGTTTATTGCCCGGCCAGCGCCCGCAGACGCGCGTCCCCCGGCCGCTCTATGGCGACCCCGCGCCAGTATTTACGGGCTTCATCGCGCAACGCCTGCTGCTCGAGCCACGCGGCAAAAGCCACACGGTCGGAGAGCGGCGCATCGGGCGATGGCTGCAATGCCTTAACCTTCTGTCTGATGGCCGCTGCAGCAACCGTAAAATCTCCGGTGCCGATATGGCGACGACCGTCATGTCCGCGCGCTGAGACTTCCCACGTGTAGGTCCCGCCTTCCTGTAAAGTCACCGACTCGGGCAGGCGGTACGTGCTCCCGTCCGTTTCATGCTGCACCACCACGTTACCGCTCCCATCGGTCAGTTCGACGCGATACTTTGCGACGCCTTCGATGGGCTGCCACCGAAATTCAGGGTCCGTATCAACGATTCGGGTTGCCACCAAACCGAGCAGCCTGATGCTTGAGCCTGCGCCACCGCGCATGACGTAAGCCGCCTGCCTGACGCCGCCGGGATTGATTGTGACGCTGCCGGCAAGTGGACTTGCGCGCTTGTGAGCCGTTGCGCCGCTCAAGACCCGCGGTGCGGCCTCCTCCATTTCTACGCGCGCCGGGCCGGTAAAGCCATATTCGTCCCCGGATTTGAGGTACAGCATCACCACACGCGCACCCGGTTCCAGGCGCAGCCGTGTCCCCGTTTCCAACTCGGCGAGAATGGAAACCGCCCGCAGCGTGCCGCTCTCTACCGAGGCCTGCCCAGTCAAATCGGTGATCATCGCCACCGTCTGGCACCATGCGGGTCCGCTCATCACCGCCAGCAACGTCGCAAACGCGATTGCGCGCGTGGAAGACAGGGAAAGAGCCGTCGCGCGGCTTCTCATTTCTGGCCGGCCTGCAGCTTTGCGGGCTGTAAACGCTCCGGCGCACGCTCGCGAGCCAGGGCGTTCGCCTCATAACCATACGCCTCCACAGGCGAATGACCCTTGATGGCCACGGGTCCCAGATCATGAAACGATGCCGTGTACCCAAGCTGCTCGGCCACTGTTTTTGAAATGACCATTGGGTGGCCGACTTCCTTGGTCACACCCTCGAGTCGGGAGGCGATGTTGATCACATCGCCGATTGCCGTGTAATCGTGGCGCGTGGATGATCCAACGTGGCCGATGACCGCCTCTCCGGCGTGCAGGCCGATGCCGACATCGATTGCCGGCTGACCTTCCGCGCAGAGTTGCTGGTTCAACGTGGCCACGTAGTGAAGCATCTTTCGCGCCGCTTCGAACGCTTCATGGCTCGGATTGTGCAGCATGTTCGGCGCTCCGAAGACCGCCATGATGCCATCCCCCATGAAACTCATCACGCTGCCGCCATGTTCGTGTATGAGCGCAACGACGTTCTCGAAGTACCGGTTGAGAAAGCCGATGATCTGCTCCGGCGTCATGCGCTCGCTGCGCGTGGTATAGCCGCGGATATCCGAAAACATCACGCATACGAATCGGCGTGTCCCACCCGGTTCCGGCTGCACGCGTCCGGCGAGAATTTCATCCATCACCGCTGGACTGACATAGTTCGAGAACGATCTGCGCAGGCGCCGCCGTTCGCTCAGCTTCGCGACGGTAGCCAAGCCATTCCGGCCGCCTACCGCGAGCGCTGCCGCGAG
>DATFGD010000521.1:0-4858 GCA_035249725.1 Burkholderiales bacterium | reverse complement strand
GACCACTCGCACCGGCTTTTCCGGCCAGCTCGCGGCCTGAACAGGGATGGAAAAAACGAACGCCGCGGCGAGCAGCGCTGCACCCGATTGACGCGAGAAGATCGATCGCATGACTTGCCTCCTCGTTGGACAGGGAATTTATTTGTAATCGGCTCCCTTGTTCTCGCCGTGCCCGCTGCTGAGTCGAGCCCGTGGCGTCCGGCAGACCGCAATCGATTCCGCCGCACGCACGGCCAGTATCCACCGAGTCCACATTGTGCGCAAGCGCAACAAAAAGAAACCCCGCTCTCGGCGGGGCTTCGGTTCTACGACTCAGGCGGCGCTGCGCCTCCAAGGGCTATTCGACCGTGATGTTGCCGGCCTTGATGATTTTGGCGTAGCGGGCGATCTCGCGCTTGAAGTTGGCTTCGAGCTCGGCCGGCGAACTTGCCACCGGATCCAGCGCCTCGCGCGGCATGAACTCGCGCAGTTCCTTGCTTTTCAACGCCTTCGCGATTTCTCCGTTGAGCCGGTCCACGATCGCCTTGGGCGTGCCGGCGGGAAAGAACATCGCGTACCAGTTATCCGACTCGAATTCCTTGAAAACGGAGTTCATGGTAGGCAGATCGGGGAAGGCCGATGACTTTTTGGCGGTGGTCACTGCGATCCCTCTTACCCTACGTGCCTTGATCTGGTTTGACGCTACGGGACCGGTCGCAAAAAGAAAATCGGTCTCGCCGGCCACCAGCGACGCCATCGAAGGCCCACCGCCCTTATACGGAACGTGCGCCACGTTGACCCCGCCCATCTGCTTCAGCATCTCGATGGAAAGGTGGCTGGTGGTCCCCGCACCGTTCGATGCGGCATTCATCTTGCCCGTCTTCTTCGCCAGCGTGACAAGCTCCTTGATCGACTTCGCCGGCACGCTCGGATGCACGACCAGCACGAGCGGTGTCGAGGAAATCCAGCTTACCGGAGCCAGGTCCTTCAGCGGATCAAACTTGATGCGCTTGGAATACAGCGTGACGTTCACCGAGAGCGACGCCGTCGTAAAAAGAATGGTGTGCCCGTCCGGAGGCGCCTGCACGGCGAGTTCCGCGCCGATGAGACCGCCGGCGCCCGCGCGGTTGTCCACGAGGAACGTTTGCTTCAGGCTTTCGCCGAAGAATTTCCCGAGCAACCGCGCCTGGATGTCCGTTCCGCCGCCTGCACCGAAGGGAACGATGATGCGGACCGGCTTGCTGGGCCAGGTCTGAGCGATCGCCAGGCCTGCCGATCCGGCTGCGAAAGTTGCGATAACCAATGCTGCCTTGAAACTCGACTTCATGAGACTTCCTCCTCGTTTTTAAGTACTACGACACCACTTCTCTACGACACCACTTCTCGATGGCTGCTGCAACGCCGCAAGCCAGTGCTTCGACACTAACCGCGGTAGATGGGTTCAGGCTGGCTGAAAAAAGAATGCAGAATGTGATAGACCGTCAGGTAGTTGATCTGCTGAAAGCTCGCGTGCGAGATGCCCGCCATGACCGTGAACTGCTTGTCGGGATTGGGCAGCCGCTTGAAGAATTCCAGCAAATCATCGAAGCCGGCAATGCCGTCGAACTGGCCGCGCATGACAAGCGTCGGCGCGCCAATCTTCTCGGGATCGACCACCGGCAGCTTCGAGCACATATCCAGATAGGTGCCGGTGGGGACGGAATCGTCCAGTTTGAGGATCGCATCGGCAAACGCTTCGATCACCTTCTCTTCTGCGCAGCCGGGGTGATCGCGATTGAAAATGCTGTAGACAAACGCGCGGTCGATGGGGCGGCGGTTCATGCTGCGCCACTGCGGCAACTTCTTGCGTCGCTCTTCGAGCGTGGGACTGCCTTCACCGGTCCACACGAAGGCATCCAGCGCGAGCCGTTTCACGCGTTCGGGATGGCGCTGCGCGAAGAGCGCCGCGCGCAATGCGCCGGATGAGATGCCATAGACGAAAAACTGCTTCACACCGCGCGTCTTCATGATGTATTCGGTCGCCGCAGCGACATCGTCAGCGCCGTTCGCGATGTCGAAATTGATGTCGCGATGCTTGTCCGAACGACCGTAGCCTTCCATATCGAAGCACCACGTGTCGAAGCCCTGCTGTGCGAAAAAATCCATCGCCGAAGAATGCGCGCGTCCCGGCACCTGCAGATCGAACGTGGGCTGTGAGGCCATCGAAGAACCGTGGACGAAAAGCACCGATCCGTTGTTCGCGGCACGTTGGCCGGCATGCTTCTCCCAGAGGAAAAGCTTGATGTCGCCTTTACGGGTCCAATGTTCCTCTCCTGTGATATTCAATTCGCTGCGCGGCTGATCCATTGACGACCTCGGAGAAGGAATTGGTGGCAAAAAAGCAGCCAGTCTAGAATACGGCCTAGTCATCGTCAACGACGGGCACGCGTTTGGCATCATGCGCGCGTACACCGCGGCAGCACGAAAGGGCCCGCATGGATTTCAGTATCAGCGATGAGCAGCGCGCTTTCCTCGACACCGTGCGCAAGGTCTGCCAGAAGGAGTTTGCCCCGCGCGCGATCAAGTATCTCGATGGCACGTGGCCCGCGGAGAACATGCAGCGGCTCGCGGAGATTGGCGTGCTCGGCATGGCGGTGCCGCAGGAGTACGGCGGCTCGGGTCTCGGCATACTGGACACCGTGCTCGTGCTCGAGGAAATCGGCAAAGCGTGTTATGTGACGGCCATGGGCGCGCTCGGCGAACTGGGCGTGCAGACGCGCATCATTGCGACGTATGCGCCGGAGAACATCAAAAGACAGATCCTGCCTCGCGTCGCGACCGGCGAGGCGTTTCTCGCGATCTGCATGACCGAGCCCGACGCCGGCACGGATGTGCCCAACTACCGCACGAACTGCGAGGTAAAAGGCGACCGCGTCGTGCTGAAAGGGGTGAAGACGCTCATCAGCCGTGCCGATATCGCCGAGATGTTCGTCGTCTTCACGCGCGTGAACGGCGTGCCCGGTGCGGCAGGCATCGGCTGCGTATTGGTGCCGGGCGGCGTGAAAGGACTTTCGGCGAAGGCGAGCTTTCACACCATGGGCGGCGAGTATCTCTCGGAAGTCGTCTTCGAGGACGTCGAACTGCCGCTCGAGAATCTGGTCATTCGCGACAACGGTATGAAGCGGCTGCTTTCCGCATTCAACACACAGCGCTGTTTGAATCCCGCGATCTGCCTCGGACTCGCGGAAGGCGCGCTGGAGGCGGCGGTGCGCTACCTGCGCGAGCGCTCGGCGTTCGGCCACAAGATCGGCGACTTTCAGGGGCTGCGCTGGAAAGTGGCCGACATGTACATACAGATCGAGGCCGCGCGCGGGCTGCTCTACCGTGCCGCGGTGAGCGGCGACCCGTTTCCCGATCCCACGCTCGCGGCGATGGCAAAGATCTATACCAACGAGATGAGCATCCGCGTGACTTCGGAAGCGATCCAGATCCACGGCGGTTACGGATTCACCGATGAATTCGCGGTGTCGCGTTTTTTCCGCGGTGCGCGTTACGGCAGTCTCGGTGGCGGCACGACGGAAACGTTGCGTAACCTCGTTGGGCGCCGGCTCGTGGAGCAAATGGATCTCACGACAGGGATACTGGGCTTGAGCGAGCTGTAAAGCGATGTACTTGCTTGAGCACGATGCAAAGGAGTTGCTTGCCGCGCGCGACGTTCCCGTGCCGGCCGGCGTGCTGGTCGACGTTGCGGGACCTGCGCCGGCGCTGCTGCCCGGACCGTGGATAGTGAAAGCGCAAGTCGCTGCGGGCGGCCGCGGCAAGGCGGGCGGCATTCGGAAGGCCGGCACGATCCACGCGGTGCAGGCTGCGATATCCGAACTCAGCCGCATGGAGATCGGCGGGCGACAGGTATACGAATGCCGCGTCGAGCAGCAGATAGAAGGCGCTCAGGAAGCTTATCTCAGCATCATGCTCGATTCTGTGGCCGCCGGCGTGCGTGTATTGATCGCTCCGCGGGGTGGCGTGGAAATCGAAGCGATGGCCGCCGAACCGGGCCTGTTGCGCAGCGCGGTGTGCGACGCGGATGCGACATCGATCTCAGCATGTGCCGCCCGACTCGCGCGCGACATTCCATCGCCGTTCGGTAGCGCACTCTGCGCGGCCGGCAAAGCGCTCGCTGCAGCGTTTTGCGACTACGAATGCGCGCTGCTGGAGATCAATCCGCTATTCGTCCTGCCGGATGGCGGGTGGTGCGCGGGCGACGTCAAGATGATTACCGATGACAATGCACTGCCACGGCAGAGTGCGGTTGCGGCGTTGCTCGAGCGGCGCGCTTCGGCCTATCCCGAGGCCCATCTGAAACGCCACCATGGCTGCGATTACGTCGTCGTCGATCCGGAAGGCGAAATCGGCCTACTGACCACCGGCGCGGGACTATCGATGATGCTGATCGACGAACTGCGGCAGGCGGGGCTCCGCCCATACAACTTTCTCGACGTCCGAACCGGCGGGTTGAGGGGTGATCCGACACGTCTGATACACGTACTGAACTGGATTGCCGAAGGTCCGCGCGTAAGAGTCGTTCTCGTCAACATCTTCGCGGGCATCACCGATCTCGGCGAATTCGCCCGGCTGCTCCTGGCCGCACTGAAGGCGACACCCCGACTTCGTGTGCCGGTGGTCGCGCGCCTCGTAGGCAATGCAATCGAGACGGCACATACGGTGCTGGGCGAAGCTGGAATACCGGTCGTCAGGGATCTCGACCTTGCGCTCGCACGCGTGCGGGAACACCTGCGCGGGACAGCAGCGTGATGCATCTGGCGGTGGACCGCAGCACGCCCGTACTGGTGCAAGGCGTGACCGGGCGCACCGGGCGCCAGCATACGCGGCTGATGCGCGA
>DATFGD010000520.1:0-4242 GCA_035249725.1 Burkholderiales bacterium | reverse complement strand
CAGCCGGTGGTCGCCGACAACCGGCCGGGCGCGAGCGGCATCATCGGCAGCGAGATCGTCGCGCGCGCCGCTCCCGACGGCTACACGCTCCTGCTCAACAGCTTCAATCACGTGGTGAATCCGAGCCTCATGAAGCTGCCGTACGATCCGATCAAGGGCTTCACCGTGATCAGCATGATCGCAGGCGGCCCCCCGCTCGTGATGATGGTTAACCCGTCCTCGCCGATCAAGTCCGTGCAAGACCTGATCGCGCTCGCGAAAAAGCGCCCCGGGCAGCTGAATTACGCGAGTTCGGGCATCGGCACGTCGGGTCACCTGATCGGCGAACTGTTCAAGCTCCGGACCGGCGTGGACATCGTCCATGTCGCCTACAAGGGCAGCGGTGCGTCGATGACTGCGATCATCGCCGGCGAAGTCAATATGGCATCCACCTACATGCCGGTCGCCCTGCCGCAGGTGCAGGGCAAGCGCCTGCGTGCGCTCGCCGTGACGAGTGCGCGCCGCTCGCCGGTACTCCCTGACGTCCCGACCATGGCCGAGGCGGGGGTGAAAGGCATCGAGGTCATCGGATTCGCCGGACTGCTCGGTCCGCCCAAGATGCCGGCGCCGCTCGTCAAGCGGCTGCATGCGGAAATGGTCAAGCTCGCGAAGGATCCGGATTTCGTGAAGCGCTACGGAGCGTACGACATGGAACCGGTAGCGACTACGGGTGAAGAATTCATCCGCTACATGCAGCACGAAATCGACCTGTGGGGGGAAGTGATCCGCAAGGTGGGAATCAAGCCGCGGTAACCATCGAACGAAGGAAAATCAGATGAGGAGATTTGCGTTTGCCGCCGTGATTCATGCCGTAACGCTCGGAGCGCTTGCCGCTGCCCTCGGTTCCCAGGCGATTGCCGCACCACCGCCCGCGAAGGGTGGCTATCCGGAGCGGCCGATCCGCATGGTGATACCGTTCGGCGCAGGCGGGCTTTCCGACGTGGTGGGGCGCATCGTGGCCCAGAAACTCTCCGAGAGTCTCGGGCAATCGGTGGTTGCGGACAACCGGCCCGGCGCAAGCGGCATCATCGGCAGCGAGATCGTGGTGCGCGCCGCTCCCGACGGCCACACGCTGCTCCTCAGCAGCTTCAATCATGTGGTCAATCCGAGCCTTATGAAGCTGCCATACGATCCGATCAAGGATTTCACCTCGATCAGTCTCATCGCGGACGGGCCGCCGCTCGTCACGCTAGTCAGCCCTTCGTCGTCCCTGAAGGGCGTGAAGGACCTGATCGCACTTGCGAAGAAACAGCCCGGGCAATTGAATTACGGCAGCTCCGGCATCGGGACTTCAGGCCACCTCATCGGTGAATTCATAAAACTCAAAGCCGGCGTGGAGATGGTGCACGTCGCGTACAAGAGCAGTGCGCTTTCGATGCAGGCCATACTGGGCGGGGAAATTGCGATGATCTCCACCTATATGCCGACCGCCCTGCCCCAGGTCAAGTCTGGCCGCTTGCGTCCGATTGCCGTGACGTCGTCGCGCCGCACTCCGGCGTTACCCGACGTCCCGACCATGGCCGAATCCGGCATCGACGGACTGGAGGTAAGCGGGTTCACGGGGCTCATGGGGCCGCCCAAGATGCCGTCGCACCTCGTGAAGCGCCTCCACGCCGAGGCGGTCAAGATGGCCAAAGACCGGGATTTCGCCGTACGCCACGCTGCATTTGACATGCAGCCGATGGCAAGCACGCCGGAGGAGTTCGTGCGCCATATGCAGCGCGAAATCGCGCGTTGGGGAGAAGTAATCCGCAGCGCCGGCATCAAGACCAGGTAACCGGACCGTCATACCGGTAAAAACCGGTGTTCGGTGGAGTTGCTGGATGCTGGCTTTCGCCGGCAAGAAGATTCAGGGGCCGTCAGTTGAGCCGCGCGGCGAGCTGCTGCAGCTCCATCGTCCTGCCCTGCACTTCGTCCGCGTCGTCGGCTTCGGGCTTCAGCAGTAGATAGGTCCGGTAGTCGGCGAGCGCGGCACGGAAACATTCGAGGTCGAGATAGATTTTTCCGCGATCGCGGTATTCCTCGGCGGCTTGCGGCGCGAGCGAGATGATGCGATCGCAGGCGTGCAGGGCCTTGGTGAGCGTGCCTTTGGTGAGATAGATACTGCGCAGATTGCGCAGGATGCGGGCGAGGATCTCGCGGCTTCCCGCCGTAGCGAGCGTCTGCTTCACGAGCTCGGCATCGGGCTCGAGCCCATTGCGCCAGGTCCTGAGCCGCCGCACCAGATCCTCCACGCCGAGCGATACGCCCTTGGCGTACGGGTCGAGCACGATTGCGCCGTCGCGCACGCTGCACTTCACGAGAAAATGGCCCGGAAACGAAATGCCGTGCAGGGACAAGCCCACGCGCCGCCCCACCTCCATATAGTCCGCGGAGAGCGTGATCGGAATGCCGAGCCGCCGCTCGATCACGTCGTTGAGAAAACTGTTGCGCGGGTCGTAATAGTCGGCGCTGTTCCCCGAAAAACCGAGTTCATCGAACAGATAGTGATTCAGCGTCCGGACCGAGTCGGCCGTGCTGATATCGGGCCACAGCCGGCGCTTGAGCGTCGCGCCCATTTCGTCGAGCCGTTCGAGATAGGCGCGGATGTCGAGATCGCGATACTCCTCCGCCGCAATCGCGAGCGCCGCCTCCGCAAGATTGATGCTGTCATCCGGTGCGGCGATGATCCGCGCCCAGTCCTGACCCACGTCTCCCATCTCGCCCATCACACCCGCCTCACAAGCGGCAGGTTGAGCAGCAGGTTCTGCGGTTTCATGCGCAGCGTGCCGTCCGGCGCAGCGGCGAGTCCCAGGTACACCGGCGACCCGGCGAGCTCGGGTCGTAGCACCGCCGGATCTTTGAAGTCGATGCGATAGAGGCCAATGATGCGCTTCATGCGTTCTTCATCCACCGTCGCGCCATTATAAATGTCGTTCAGCATGGCGGTCGCCTCGGCGTCGAGGCCGACGTGCCACTTCCAGTTCTCGTCGGGAATCTCGCGCACCCCTTTTACCGTCACCGTCGTGCCGTGGAAATGGTCGATCCAGCGCTCGATCACGCGGCACAGCGCAAGCGCGCCCGGCCGCCCGAAATTGAGGTTGAGCACCGTGTCGAAGCGCTCGTCGCGCCGCCAGTATTCCTCGCCATTCTTGTCGTCGAGGACGTCCAGCTCCACCACGCGCTGCGGCTGCGCCTCGCGGATGAGCTGCGCCAGGCCGCCCGCCGCGGCGTTGACCGCGTGCATTTCCACCGTCGCGTCATCCGCGAGCATGATCGTGCCGTCCGTGACGCTCACCCGCTGCTTGCGGAAGAAGAGCTCCGCGGCACGCGCCTGCAAGGGATCGCGGTTGCGATCGAGTATGCCGCGCAGGATGACCTGAGCGGTGTGATGCACGAAATCGGGCGGCACCGCGACATCGCGGCGAAAGAGATCGGAGTAAAACGCTTCGAGGGTCGGCGCGTCCAGGAGCTGGCGGCGGAAGCGCAGCATCACGCGGTAGTTTTCCTGCGCATCCTGGTCGGCGATCGACGCGATTTCGGTATCCGTGATTTCGCGGCGCGGCTCGGCCATCAGCGCGTCGTGCAGCGCGCGCTCCGCCTCGCAGGATTCCGGGACGGGCGCGAGTTCCGGGCGCATGAAGTAGGCGCGCAGGTAGTCGTCGGTGACGAGAAGGCGCCCGTCCGCGCTGCGTTTAAGGAGCTTGTAGCCGCAATTGGTCCAGAAGTCGTTCATCGGATCATTGGGACAGACCCGGGGTCTGTCCCGTTTATTTGTCTGTCCCGATTTTACTTCTTGCGTCGAGCGCCTCCCAGCGCGCGAGGCAGGACATCAGTTCTTCCTCGACCGCGCTGTAACGCGACTGCAACGCTTTGACGCGATCCGGCGCGTCGCGATAGAGAGACGGATCCGCGAGCTCCTTCGTGATGCGCGCCTGTTCTTCTTCCAGTGCGCTCACCCGCTGCGGCAGGGCTTCGAGTTCCTGCGTTTCCTTGTAACTCAATTTTGCACGCGTCGGGGAACGTGGGGCCTCGCGCGTGGCGACGGCGCGGCGGGTCGTGCGACCGGTCTCGCGCTCAGCGGCGGCGGCTTCCCGCCGTTGGCGCCCCCAATCCGAATAGCCGCCTGCGTATTCCCGCAGCCGCCCCTCCCCTTCGAAAGCAATCACCTGCGTCACCACGTTGTCGAGAAAGGCCCGATCGTGGCTCACGACAAACAGCGTG
>DATFGD010000519.1:0-5991 GCA_035249725.1 Burkholderiales bacterium | reverse complement strand
CTCCTTGCCGCACAACCTTTTCAACCCCAACGCCGGCGATCTGGTTTATCTGGTCGGCGGCAATCGCCTGCCGTTCGACGTATGCGACTATCCGCGCATCCGCATGCGGCGTTACCGTACCCACGGCGTGAACGAGTACGTGAGCCTGGACGCGCTGCAGAAGCGGCCTTCGAAGTAGAAGCAGGCCGCTACCGCATCGGAGGGGACGTTCGCTAGAACGGCAGAACGATGCCCGGCTTCACGGCGAGGATCGCGCGCCGGAAGTCGTCCTGGATGCGCTTGAGCGCGGCGTCCGTGTCCGCCTCGAAACGCAGTACCACCACGGGTGTGGTGTTGGACGGACGGGCCAGCCCGAAACCATCGTCGTATTCGACGCGCAAGCCGTCGATACTGATGATGTCCTTCGCGTCTTCGAAGCGCGCCGTCTGCCTCAGCTTTTCGATCAGCGTGAAGTTCTCGCCTTCCGCGAGCTGAACGTGCAATTCAGGCGTGGAGACGGCGTCGGGCAGCGCTTCAAGCACGGCGCTCGGATCGTTCACGCGCGACAGAATCTCCAGCAGCCGCGCGCCGCCGTAGAGCGCATCGTCGAAGCCGTACCAGCGCTCCTTGAAGAAGAAGTGTCCGCTCATCTCGCCTGCGAGCGCAGCACCCGTCTCCTTGAGCTTCTGCTTGATGAGCGAGTGGCCGGTCTTCCACAAAAGTGGCTTGCCGCCATGCTCGCGCACCCAGGTGAACAGATTCCGCGTGGATTTGACATCGAAGATGATCTGCGCGCCGGGCTGCCGCTTGAGCACGTCGGCCGCGAGCAGCATGAGCAGGCGATCGGGATAGATGATCTTGCCGTTCTTCGTCACGACGCCCAGCCGGTCGCCGTCGCCGTCGAAGGCGAAACCGATCTCGCCCCTGCCGGCGGCGAGCGCGTTCTTGAGATCGACCAGATTCTTCGGCTGCGAAGGATCGGGGTGGTGATTGGGAAAGTTGCCATCGACTTCGCAGTAAAGCTCGGTCACGCTGCAGCCGAGCCGGCGATAGAGTTCGGGGGCGGTGCCGCCCGCGACACCGTTGCCGCAGTCCACGACCACGGACATGGGGCGCGCGAGTTTCACATCACCGGCGATGCGTTTGAGGTACGGCTCGCGTATCGACTGCTCGCGGTAACTGCCGGCCCCTCGCGCGAGATCGCCGCGCTCGATGCGGCGCCGCAGGTCCTGTATCGCATCGCCCCACAGCGTCTCGCCCGCGATCACCATTTTGAGCCCGTTGTAATCCGGAGGATTGTGCGAACCGGTCACCGAAACGCCGGAACCGGTCTCGAGGTGATGGGCCGCGAAGTACAGCATTGGCGTTGCGACCTGCCCCACGTCGATCACGTTCGCGCCGCTTTTCTGCAGGCCGCGCGCCAGTGCAGCGACGAGCTCGGGGCCGGAGAGGCGGCCGTCGCGCCCGATCGCGACCGCCTTGCCGTTGCGCCTTAGCGCTTCGGTGCCGATGGCCTGGCCGATCGATTCGACGATGGGAGGGGTCAGCGTGCGGCCGACGATGCCGCGCACGTCGTAAGCCTTGAAAATTTCCGGGGGGAGATTCATTCTTTGAGGGCGCCCTTCAGCCGTGTGACAGCATAGTCTTAATTCAGGTTCCGGAGAAAAATCCGAGCATGCGTTGGGGAAGCCAATCGAGCCGGCCCGGGAATCGCCCGGTAACGAAGCCTGCGTGCCCGCCTGCGTCGGGGAAATCGAGCGTCACGTGATGCGAGACCTCGTGCGGTTGCGGCAGCGCGCGCTGCGGCAAAAACGGGTCATTGCGCGCGTTCACCATGAGCGTCGCGACCTCGATCCGGGAGAGCAGCGGCTTGCTGCTCGCGCGCGTCCAGTAGTCGTCGGTGTCGCGAAACCCATGCAGCGGCGCGGTGACCACATCATCGAACTCGCGCAACGTCCGGGCCGCAAGCGCCTGCTCCAAACTGAAGATTGCCGGGTGGGACTCGAGCATGCGCGCCGATTTCCGCTTCAACGTCGACAGAAAATGCCGCGCGTAAAGTAGATTGAAACCCTGCCCGAGCGCCTCACCCGCCATCATGAGGTCCATTGGCGCGGATACCGCGCACGCGCGCGTGACAAGTTGCGCTGCGGCCGCGCCTTGCTCGCCGAGCCACTTGAGCAGCACATTGCCCCCGAGTGAGACGCCCGCGGCGTAGAGCGGCCCGCCCGCGCGCTCGTCCTGCAGGCGGCGCAGGATCCAATCGACTTCGGCAGTATCGCCCGAATGGTACGCGCGCGGCAACCGATTCGGTTCGCCGCTGCAGCCCCGGAAATGGACGACGACGCCACGCCATCCGCAGGCGCGAATCTCGCGCATCAATGCGCGTGCGTAATGACTGTTCGAGCAACCTTCGAGCCCATGGAAGAGCAGCACCAGCGGCGCGCTTGCTTGATCCTTGATCCGTGATGTTCGATCCTCTACCCGGTCGAGATCGATGAAGTCGCCGTCCGGGGTCTCCCAGCGCTCGCGGTGATACGGCACCGCCGGCAGCGGCATCAGCGTCGCGGGGTAGATCGTTTGCAGATGCCCCCCAGGCAGCCACACGGGCGCGCGATAGGCCTCCATGCGCCCTGTGGTCGGTGATGTGGCGACGATCAGTCGCGATACGAGGGATCGCTGCGGTCGAGCTTGCGCAGCAGCGCCGGCCATTCGAGCAGGCCGGTGCGGCGCCGCACGCCGGGCGTCATCTGATGATTCGTATACTCGATGACTTCCCGCGGCGGCAGCCGGATCTCGGTGTTGCAGGAGAGCGTCATCACCTGCAGCTGGCACGCGCGCTCGAGGCGATACATGTTGTTGAAGCATTCCGGAATGCTCGGTCCGACGGTGAGCAGGCCGTGATTGCGCAGCACCATCGCCTCGCGGTTCCCGAGGTTCTGCACCAACCGCTCGCGCTCTTCCAGCCGCAGGGCGACGCCTTCGTAGTCGTGATACGCGATGTCGCTGAAACGCATGGACGTCTGGGCAATCGGCATGATGCCGCACTTCATCGCCGAGACCGCCATGCCGGCGAGCGTGTGCGTATGGATGATGCAGTCCACGTCGTGACGCGCAGCGTGGACCGCGCTGTGGATCACGTATCCGGCCTGGTTGACGCCGTAGTCCGTCGCGTTGAACAACACGTTTCCTTCGAGATCGATCCGGATCATGCTCGAGGCGGTCATCTCCTCGTAGAGCATGCCGTACGGATTGATGAGAAATTCGTTTTCTGTGCCCGGGACGCGCGCTGAAATGTGATTGGCCACCATCTCGACCATGCCGAACTCATGCATGAGCCGGTAGCACGCGGCGAGATCGACGCGCGTTTCCCATTCCGCCTTGCTCACCTGTTCGCGTACCGGTTTGTCGATCTTGATTGCGGGAGCGTTCATCGTGCGCCTCCAAAATTGCCCTTCACATAAGCGCCGGCGCTTGTGCCGGCGAGCTTGCCGAATACCGCGCCGGAGGTGAGACCGGTGCCGCCGGGATAATTATGATAGAAAATCCCGCCCACCATTTCGCCCGCGGCGTAGAGACCGGCGATCGGTTTGCCGCCGGTGTCCTCGACCTCGCCCTGCAGACTCACTTTCACACCGCCGAAGCTGAAAGTGACGCCGCACGTGACGGCGTAGGCCTCGAACGGCGGCGTGTCGACGGTGTTGGCCCAGTTCGACTTGTTGATCTTGAGTCCCGCGGTGCAGCGCCCGTCCTTCACCGCCATGTTGAACGGAATGTCGGTGCGCACCGCCTTGTTGTACTCCTTCAACTCGCGCAGGCACGCCTCGGCGTTCACGCCTTCGAGTTTTTTCACCAGATCTTCAAGCGTGTCGGCGCGTACCTTGGTCACGCGCTTGATGCGGTACTCGTCGCGCAGCACGGGAATGATTTTCGCATCGAAGATCTGCCACGCGAACATGCCGGGCTGCTCGAGCACGACGCGTCCGTACTTCGCGTAGGTATAGTTGCGAAAGTCCGCGCCTTCGTCCACGAACCGCTCGCCGCGGGCGTTCACCATGATCCCCCAGGGATAGCTGTGCTTCTGGAAGTTGTCGCCAACCGACAGGTCGCCGAACGCGGGCGCATTCATGTCCCATCCCACGGCATGGCAGCCCGACCAGTGACCGTAAGAGAGCGCGCCGATGTCGAGCGCCATCTTGATCCCGAGCCCGGTGTTGTAGCGGGTGCCGCGCACTTTCGCCAGATCCCAGCCCGGACCGAGATAGCGCGTGCGCATCTCGGCATTGGATTCAAAACCGCCGCATGCGAGCACCACCGCTTTGGCAGAAATTTCGATGTTCTTGCCCTTATGCCTGGCGCGCACGCCGGTCACCCGGCCGTCGTCATCGGTCAGAAGCGCGACCGCCGGCGTCTCGTAGTAGATCGTGATGCCTTCGCGGGCGCACGCCTTGTGCTCGTTATCGACGAGGCCCGGCCCGCCGCCCCACGTTTCAGCCGCGAGCCCGCCCCAGAACTTGAAACGCTTGTCGTCGATCTTGTACGACTGGCGTCCGTAGCTCGCCTGGAACTTGACGCCCTTCTTGCGCAGCCACACCAGCGTTTCGAAGCTGCGCGAGATCAGCAGTTCGCAGAGATCCGGATCGGTGCGGTACTGCGTGATGCGGCCCATGTCATCGAAGTAGTTGTCGGAAGTATAGGCGCCGAAATCGTGCGTCTTCTTTTCCTCTTCGGTGAGATCCGGGATCAACTGGGCGAGATCCTCGACCCCGTTGTACACCACCCGCATCAGTCCCGCCGTATAGCGGCTGTTGCCGCCGCAATCCTCGAGCGGTGCGGCTTCGAGCATGATGACGCTGGCGCCGTTTTCACGCGCGGCGAGCGCCGCGCAGGCGGCGGCATTGCCTGCGCCGACGACGATGACATCGGGGGTGCCGAAGATGCTGGTGTTCATTGCCTTCCTCTTGATGACGTCAACAAAAAGCCGCCCATGGGGACGGCAAGGTCAAACAGGGCTTCCCGCTGCGTGAGAGGCGTCGCCGGAGAGCAGCGAGTAATTCACCGCGCGGCCGATACCGCGCCGGAAGCCTTCGAGCCGCAGGATCTGGCCCGGTGTGATGTTCGCCAGATTCGCCTCCCGGCCGAAGTCGCGCAGAAGCTGGACGTGCTGTTGCGGAAACCGGTACGGATCGGCTTCGATCACCACGTGATCGAACCACGGTTGCGCCGCCAGCCTTGTGAGCGCGTCCGGGGCATCGCGTGCGAGAAGATCCATCTCGCACTGCTCAACGGTGACATGGTGTATGCCGTGGGCGGCCATCGCGTTCACGATATCGCCCAGGAATTCGACGCTCATCGCTTGTTCCGGATTCTTGCGACCGAACTCGTAGACCACGTTCAGCTCCGCCTTCTGAAAGCGGTCGATGACGCGGTCGCGCTCGTCGTCGGTCAGCGTGACGTAGTTCTCTGAAATCTCGAGGCCCGGCACGTCCAGGCGCGCAAGGAGCGCGATCAACGGTTCGATTTCGTTGCGCTGCCACGCGTACTCGAACAGGATGCCGCCCGCAAACGGCGTAACGCCGGCGTCTCGGTAAAGCCGCGCCGCCCGCTTGACAACCGCCTGCGGCATGAGCAGCGCATTCATCGCGTAGATCTTCGCGTAGTCTATGTAGTCGGCTGCGACTTCGAGCACGTTGCGTATGCCTTGCTCGCCGCCGGTCCAACCGAAAGTATCCGGCCCGAAATCGATCATCGACGTCAGACCGCGCCGGCGCGGCTTCGCACTGCGCGGCGGCAGCGTAAGCCCAGTGAAGGAGTCGAACGCCATTAAATGGGCCTTCTATTGATCCTTGTGCATACCACAAATCTCCCCTCGCCCGCGACGCGGGAGAGGGGCGGGGGTGAGGGCAGAGCGGCGTCAGTCATTTCTACGGCGCTCGTTAATTCTTTGCAGCGCTAAATCGCCGAGGCTGTCTTGAGCGCGTCTATCTCGCCGGGCCGATAGCCGAGCTCGGTGAG
>DATFGD010000518.1:0-8326 GCA_035249725.1 Burkholderiales bacterium | reverse complement strand
ATAGAACATGATGCCGGGGGCGGACTCGATGCGGTTCAGCAGGCGTACATCGAATGCGGCGCATTCCAGTGCGGTTTCTGCACGCCGGGATTCGTGCTGATGACGCGCCAGTTGCTCGATGAGCGCCCCGAGCCCACGGACGCCGAGATCCGGCACTATCTCTCCGGCAATCTGTGCCGCTGCGCGACGTATCCTGAGATCATCAAGGCCGTTAAACTCGCCGCACGCAAGCGCAAGAGCGCAGCATGAGCACGGCAAAAGGCAATCCGCTCGATCTGCGCGTCTGGTTGGACGAAGTGCGCCGTCTGGGTGAATTGAAAGACGTTCGCGGCGCCGACTGGAATCTCGAACTCGGCGCAATCAGCGAAGTGAATGTCAGGAAAGCGCTGCCGCCCGCGCTCCTGTTTGACGAGATCACCGGCTATCCCAAGGGCTTTCGCGTGCTCACCTGCAGTACCAGCAGCCCGGCGCGGCTCTCTTCGATACTGCGCGTGGGCGTCGAAACGTCGCATCACGCGCTGGTGCAGAAGCTGCGCGGCAGGCCGAAGGCGTGGCAGGCTGAAGCGGTGCGCTACGATCCCGTCGAAAGCGAAACCGGGCTGATTTTCGAAAACATCCAGAAGGACGGCGGTGTAGACCTGGACGCTTTCCCCTCGCCGCTGTGGCACGAAAAGGACGGCGGGCGCTACATCGGCACCGGCTGCTGTGTCGTGACCCGCGACTTCGATTCCGACTGGGTGAACGTCGGCACCTATCGCGTCATGGTGCACGATCGCAATCACGTCGGACTGGATATGGTGCCGGGCAAGCATGGCGCGATCCAGTACGAGAAATACATGAAGGCGGGGAAACCCTTTCCCGTCGTCATCGTCGTGGGATGCGACCCGCTCGGGTACCTCATCTCAGGCATCGAAGTGCCGTTCGGCATGTGCGAGTACAACTACGTCGGCGCGATCCTCGGTGAGCCGGTCTCGGTCGTGAAAGGGCATCTGACGGGCCTTGCTTTCCCGAGCGCTTCGGAGATCGTCCTGGAAGGCTGGGCGCATCCGGGCGATGAACGGATCGAAGGTCCGTTCGGCGAATTCCATGGCTACTATCCCGGCAAGGCGCATTCGGCGCCGGTGGTCACCATCGAGCGCGTATACTACCGCAACGAACCGATCCTCATGGGCAGCCCGCCCGCAAAACCGCCCAACGACTATTCCTATTCCAAGGCGGTGATGCGTTCGTCACTGCTCTTCGACGCGCTGCTTGCCGCCGGTGTGCCCGACGTGCAGGCGGTCTGGGCGCACGAGATCGGCGGCGCGCGCATGTTCAACGTGGTCGCAATCAAGCAGCGCTACGCGGGGCACGCCAGGCAGGCAGGACACATACTGAGCCAGTGCGGAGTGGGCGCGTACATGTCGCGCTACTCGGTGGTCGTCGACGAAGACATCGATCCATCGAACCTGCAGGAAGTGATGTGGGCGGTCGCGACCCGCACCGATCCCGAAGCCGACATCGACATCATCAAGCGCGGCATGGGTTCCAAGAACGACCCGATGTTTGTCGCCTACCGCTACGCGGCGCCATACAGCGCCAAAGCCGTCATCGACGCGTGTCGACCGTACGACCACCTTTCCGAATTTCCCGAGGTGGCCGAAGCGAGCAGGGAACTGGAGGAGAAAGTACGAGCGAAATGGAAAGACATCTTATAAAGGAAGCAATGATGCGAGCGTTGAGCGGGGTAGTGCTTTCTCTTTTTCTTGCCGGCGCGGCAATCGCGCAGGAATACCCATCACGACCGATACGCGTGCTCGTGCCGTTCGCGCCGGGCGGAGTGGTCGACACCTCGACGCGCATCCTGACCAACAAGCTGACCGAGCGCCTGGGGTGGCAGTTCGTCGTGGACAACCGGCCCGGCGGGAACGGCTTCATCGCGGTGCAGCTCGCGGCGAAGGGCGCGCCCGACGGCTACACGCTCCTTTCTGCGCACACCGGTGAATTCGCGGTCAATCCCGCGATATTCAAGAACGTGCCGTACGATCTCGACCGCGACTTCGTGCCCATCACCATGCTGAGCGATGCGCCGATGGCGGTGGTCGTGGGCGTCAAGTCACCGATCAACAGCTTCAAGGATTTTGTCGCCATGGCCAAATCAAAGCCCGGCCAGATCAGTTATGGTTCCCCGGGCACGGGCTCGATCAACCAGCTCGCCACGGAGTGGCTTGCCTCGGCGGCGGGCGTCAAGCTGCTGCATGTGCCGTACAAGGGCGGCGCACCGGCCGTGGCGGCGACTGCGGCCGGCGAAGTCATGATGACGATTGCCGGTATTCCGGGCGTGCTGCCGCATCTGCAAGCGGGGCGCGTCAAGGTGATCGGCATCACGACGGCGAAACGCTCGCCGCACGCCAACTACCCGACCCCGCAGGAGGGCGGCATATCGGGCGTGGACGCGTCGATCTGGGTCGGCCTCTTTGCGCCCAGGGGCACGCCCAAAGCGATCGTCAACCGGCTCTACAAGGAAACGGCGGAAGCGTTGAAGCTTCCGGACGTGAAGGAGCGTTATGGCACGGTGGGTGCCGCGGAGACGATCGGCATGTCGCCCGCCGATTTCCATGCCCGCGTGAAAAAGGACGCCCAGCGTTACAAGAAAGTGGTCGAGACGGTCGGCATCAAAACCGAATAGATGTGGGGTACCGACCATTGTCGGTCAGCACCGGCCCAATCACGGTCATCGCTCGCGCACTTCGCGCAGGCCTGATCTAGAATCGAGCTATGGAAGATTCTGCTTTTTCCGAAGATTTTTTCGCGTTCATCCAAACCACCGTTCCATCGGTTGCGGTCGCGGAGCTGCTGCTCTTGCTGGTCAAGCACCCGGAGCGGTGGTGGACTGCGCCCGAGATACGCAGCGAGCTGCCGGCGGACGTCAATCTCACGGAAGGGGGCATCGTCACGTCCCTCGAAACGCTGCGCGCGCGCGGGCTGGTCGAACTGGATAACGAGAAGCGCGTGCGGTATCGCGCCGCGTCGGAGAGCCTCGACGCACAGGTGCGCACACTTGCGCAGGCGTATAACCAACGGCCGGTCACGTTGATCCGCATGATTTACGCGCTGCGCGACTCCCGGATCCAGTCGTTCGCCGACGCATTCAAATTCTGGAAGAAATAGCGATGCAAACCTTCAATTTTCTTCTCTACCTGATGGCGGTCATCACGTGCCTGACGTGCACGGTGCTGCTGGGACGCGGCTACATGCGCACCGGGGTGCGTCTGCTGCTGTGGAGCACGCTGTGCTTCGTGGGACTGTCGGTGAGCAACATATTGCTGTTCTTCGACCTGATCGTATTTCCCACTCCGGAGGTCGATTTGCGTATATGGCGCCTGGTCGCGGCACTGACCGGGTTGGTGTTTCTGCTCTACGGGTTCATCTGGGAAGCGGAGGACAACTGATGGTCGAATTCCTTTCGGGCGCGGTCACGCTCGCCCATCTCCTCGGCGCACTCTTCTTCCTGCGCTTCTGGCGCAAGACGGCCGACCGTCTTTTCCTCGCGTTCGGAGTGGCGTTCGTGCTGTTCGCGCTGAACCAGGCTTTCGCATACGTGCTCGCGATTTACCACGAGCCCACGAGCTTCATCTATGCCTTGCGCGTGCTCGGCTTCGTGTTGATCGTGGTCGCCATTGTGGACAAGAACTTCTTTTCTGCGAGAAGCGCGAAGTATCCGCCCGAGGGCAAACGGCCGGTGTGAAGATCAGCCGGCGCCGCGGCTGGATGAAGACGTATCGCCTTTGCTGTGGATAGCGCGGATGGCGGCTTCGAGCTTATCCGGGTCGACCGGCTTGACGAAATGGTGGTCGAATCCGGCCTCGAGCGCGCGTTCGCGGTCGTGTTTCTGACCGTAGCCCGTGACCGCGATCAACGTGAGATCGGGTTTGCCCTGCCGGCGCCGCAATTCGCGTGCGAGTTGATAGCCGTCTATCGTCGGCAATCCGATGTCGAGTATCCCGACATGCGGCGTGAACTCGATGCAGGCGGAAATGACTTTGGCCGCTTCGGTAATGACCCGGGTCTCGTGGCCTGAGAGCTGAAGCAACATCGCCATGCTTTCCGCCGCATCCGCGTTGTCATCGACGATCAGGATCCGGCGGCCCGGTGATGGCGCGCTCACGTTTACGGCTGGCGCGGCCTCCGCCCTTTCGACCTGGTTGATACACGGCAAGGACACGGTGAACACCGCGCCTTTGCCCGATCCCTCGCTGTAGGCCTCGATGCGGCCCTGGTGCAGTTCGACGAGCTGGCGCGCGAGCGCGAGCCCGATTCCCATTCCGCCCTCGCTGCGATCCAGCGAGCGCTGTCCCTGGACGAACAGCTCGAATATCCGCGGCAGGAGCTGCGGTTCGATCCCGACGCCGGTGTCACGCACCACGATGAGCGCCTGGCCGCGATCCGCCGTCGCCTGGACCTCGATGTGCCCGCCTTCGGGCGTGTACTTCGCTGCGTTGTTGACGAGATTGGTGACGACCTGACCCAGCCGGACGAAGTCGCCCGAGATCCAGACCGGCGCGGAGGGCATCGACACGGTGAGCGACTGCTGGCGCGCTTCGATCACCGGATGCACGGGCTCCAGTCCATGCATGACGACGCGTTCGAGCTCCAGATGGTCTTTCTTGAGGGTGATCCGCCCGCGCCCGATGCGTGCCATGTCGAGCAATTCATCCACCAGGCGCACGAGATGTCCCACCTGCCGCTCGATCATGTCGGTCGCCACCGCAAGTTTGGGCTCGCGCGGTGCGAGCCGGCGTATCACGTCCACCGCCGTGCGTATGGGCGCAAGCGGATTGCGCAGCTCGTGAGAGAGCATGGCGATGAATTCGTCCTTGAGGCGGTTGGACTCTTCCGCGCTCCGCCGGGCGGTTTCGGCCCGCTCGAGTGCCACGCGCTCTTCGGCCATGATCCGCGCCTGCTGCTGCAGCTTGTACAGCTCGACGAATACCTTCACCTTGCTGCGCAGGATTTCCGGCTGGATCGGCGAGAGGATATAGTCCACCGCGCCGAGCGAGTAGCCCTTCGCCGTCTGCATCTCGTCCGCGTACGCGGTGATGAAGATGATCGGCGTATGCGCCGACTTCTTGTAGCGCCGGATGTAGTCGGCGGTCTCCAGACCGTCGATGTCCGGCATGTTGACGTCGAGCAGGATGACGGCGAATTCGCGTCGCAGCACCTCCGCCAGTGCTTCGGACCCGGAGCGCACCATGACGACGTTCTCGCCGAGGCTGCCGAGTATCGTCTCGAACACGAGCAGCTTCTCGGGAAGATCGTCCACGATAAGGATATTCGCCTTGTCGCGTTCCATCCGCTGTACCGCTTCAACCATCGTTCACTCCCCTTTATTGGTGGCCCGCCTGATGGGCCTCGTAATTATCGGTGCAGCCAGCCGCGCAGAACGGCGAGCAGATGGAGGCGGTCCACGGGTTTGGGCAGATAGTCCCAGGCGCCGGCCTGGATGCATTTCGCCCGGTCGCCTTTCATCGCCTTGGCCGTAACGGCGATGATGGGCAGGTGCCGGCCGCGTTCGAGCTTGCGGATCTCCTGTATGGTCGCGATGCCGTCCATCTCCGGCATCATGATATCCATGAGGACGATTTCGATATTCGGGTCGCTCTTGACCAGATCGATCGCGTCCCGCCCGTTGTTGGCTGACGTGACGTCCATACCCTGGCCATCGAGCACCGTCGCGAGCGCAAAAATATTGCGCATGTCGTCGTCCACGATGAGCGCCTTACGCCCTTCGAGTATGCGGCTCGAGGTATGCAGCTCTTCCAGCGACTCGCGCTCGTCCGGGGACATGGACGCGGCATTGCGGTGCAGGAAGAAGTAGATGTAATCCAGCAACCGCTCGCTCGAGCGCGCTTCGCGCAGCGCAAAAACGTCGTCCCTGCGCTGCCACTGTCCCAAGCCGTCCGCGTCTTCCGCGCCGTATACCACCACCGGCAGTCGCTGCGACACCGCACGTTGCTCCAGGGCTTCGGCAAGCAAATCCGGATGCAGCTCGCTGCCGTTCGGCTGGACGACGAGGCAGTCCACGGTTTCCGCACTCACGATACGGGACAGGTCATCGAAGTCCTGAGCCATCAACACCGATACATCCGCTGCGGCAAGCCGTGCGGTGATGGCATCGCGCTGCGTGCCGGGCTCCATCAATAACGTCACTTGCCGGCGCTGGCGTGCGATGAAGCTGCGGAGTCCCTCGATCGCCTTGTCCACCGATTCGCGCGTCGTGAGCGGCTTGCCGATGAAGCCGATCGCGCCGGAACTGAGCGCCCGGCCACGCGCGTCATCGGTGGATACGACGCATACCGGTATGTGGCGGGTGGACAGGTCGGCTTTCAGGCGGTCCAGCACCCGCCAGCCTTGCACGTCGGGAAGGAATATGTCGAGCGTCACGACAGCCGGTGCGTAATCGCGCACCATGGCGAGCGCCGCCGCGCCGCTGCCCGTGACGATGCCCTTGAATCCGTGGTGACGGGCCGCGTCGAGCAACACCTTGGCGAACGCCAGATCGTTCTCGACGATCAGCAGTACGTCATCGTCGGCTTTGATGTTTTCCCGATCGTCCTCGGCCTCGTTGATGAACGGCACGGTGGGCTCCACCTCCTCGGACAGCGCGTCCACGGCGGCCGGTGCGCGCTCGGGCGTCGGTTCAACGCGGGGACCGGGCGCGCGCGCACGCAGGCGGGGCGCCGCATAGACCATGGGCAGGTACAGCGTGAAGGTGCTGCCCGCCCCCGGCGTGCTCATCAGTCTGATCTCCCCGCCAAGCAGGCGCGAAAGTTCGCGGCTGATTGCGAGTCCCAGGCCGGTTCCGCCGTACTTGCGGCTCGTGCTGCCATCGGCCTGCTGGAACGCCTCGAAGATGATGTGCTGCTTGTCGGACGAAATGCCGATGCCGGTATCTCGTACGGTATAGGCGATGACGCGTTCCGCCTGGTTGAGCTGCTCGCTCTCCGGCGACCAGCCCGAGGTAGCCGGTTCAATGGAAAGCGATACGCTGCCGCTGTGCGTGAACTTGAACGCGTTGGACAGCAGGTTTTTGATGATCTGCTGCAGGCGCTTGACGTCGGTGTGCACGCTTTTCGGCAAAGTCGGATCGAGGCTGATCTCGAACTCCACGGCCTTGGATTCGGCGATGTGCCGGAAGCCGCGTTCCACGTAGCGCTTCAATTCGCCGAGACGCAGCTCGCTCACGTCTACGGCGACCGTGCCCGATTCGATCTTCGACAGGTCCAGTATGTCCGAGATCAGGGCGAGCAGGTCGTTGCCCGAAGCATGAATGGTCTTGGCGAACTCGATCTGTTTCGGGGTGAGGTTCTGGTCGATGTTCCGGCTCAACTCGTCGGACAGAATGAGCAGGTTGTTGAGCGGTGTGCGCAACTCGTGCGACATGTTGGCAAGGAACTCCGATTTGTACTTCGAAGTGAGGGCGAGCTGCGAGGCTTTTTCCTCCAGCGCCTGGCGCGCCTGCTCCACTTCCTGGTTCTTGCGCTCCACTTCCTGGTTCTGATGCGCGAGCAGGCGGGCCTTCTCCTGCAGTTCCTGGTTGGTCTGCTGCAGTTCCTCGGCAAGCGACTGGGATTGTCCCAGCAGGTTTTCCGTCCGGGTATTGGCTTCGATGGTGTTGATGACGATGCCGATACTTTCGGTCAGCTGATCGAGAAACGCCTGGTGCGACGGATTGAATCGGTCCAGCGAGGCGAGTTCGATCACGCCGCGCACTTTTTCTTCGAACACGACCGGCAGCACCAGCACATCGAGCGCCGCTGCTTCGGCGAGGCCGGTTGCGACGCGGAAATTGGCGGATGGCACGCTGGTCAGGAGAATCTTGCGCTTCTCGATCGCGCACTGTCCGACGAGGCCTTCGCCCAGATCCATGGCTTTCCCGTGCGACATCTGGCCGCCCGAGGCGTAGCTCGCGAGCAGCTTCAAGCGCGCCGAATCGGATTCGCCCTCGGCGGTGAGGACATAGAACTCCGCCTGATGCGCGCCGACCACCGGTGCCAGCTCGGACAGGATCATCTGCCCCACCTGCGTGAGGTTGCGCTGGCCCTGCAACATCCGGCTGAACTTCGCGAGGTTGGTCTTGAGCCAGTCCTGCTCGGTGTTCTTCTGCGTGGTGTCGCGCAGATTGCGGATCATCTCGTTTATCGTGTCCTTGAGCGCCGCCACCTCGCCCTGCGTCTCCACCGTGATCGACCGCGTGAGGTTGCCCTGCGTCACGGCGGTGGCGACCTCGGCAATGGCGCGGACCTGGGTCGTAAGATTGGCGGCGAGTTCGTTCACGTTCTCGGTG
>DATFGD010000517.1:0-3301 GCA_035249725.1 Burkholderiales bacterium | reverse complement strand
GAAGACCCGCATAGTCCCCAGGTATTGGGCATCAACCGCGTGCTGTGGGGCGGCGTCATTCTGTACGTCAGGGAGTCTCGCAACCGCGCGACGATCGAGCGCTACGGTCACGGCGCGCCCGACGATTGGCTCGAGCGTCATGTTTACTCGAGGCACGTGAAGCTTGGACTGACGCTGATGGCGGTGACCGATGTGATTCTGTTCGGCATCGTGCCCGGGGCGCTGATTTACCTCGTGCAGATCGTATGGATTCCGTTCTGGGCGGCCGGCGTGATCAACGGCATCGGCCATTATAGGGGTTACCGCAACTGGCCCACCGAGGACGCGAGTACCAACATCGTGCCGTGGGGCATCATGATCGGCGGCGAAGAACTGCACAACAACCATCATGCCTTTACGACATCGGCCAAGCTCTCGAGCAAATGGTACGAATTCGATATCGGATGGATGTACATCCGCGTACTGGAAACGCTTGGACTCGCGCAGGTCAAACGCATCGCGCCGGTACCGCGATTCACCACACCCGGCCGGGTTCCAAACCTTGCGACGCTGCAGGCGGTGATCACCCATCGTTATGACGTTCTCGCGCGGTACGCCAAGACGATGAAGCGGGCGGGAGCAACGGCACATAGCGCACACGCCGTGGAGACTCTGCATGCCATGCGGCTCGAGCTCATTCTGCTTTGGGCGCGTTCGTCCCTGCCACCGGAGCAGTTGGTGCGCAACTTGCAGGATTGGTGCCGGCGCGCCGAGGCGAGCGGTTTCCCGCCATTGATGGAATTTTCGCGCCGGTTGCGCTGCTACGCCTGACGTTTTTATTCACTGCCGGAAATGTGCGCTGGCGTACGGACGCAGACCGCTTGCGCCATGTACTTTGTTCCATTCACGCTTAAAGGGAACGGATGAACAATATCGCGATGTGGATACTGGCCGGAGGCGCGGTGGGTTGGGCCGCTTTTGCGTTCTTCAAGGCCAATGAGCAGCGGGGCAGGATGTTCTCTGTCGTCATCGGGATGTTCGGTGGCTTTTTTGGGGGCAACGTGCTCGCCCCGATGCTCGGCGCCATCACGGACAGGCCGAACGACTTCAGCCCGTTTTCGCTGGCTGTTGCACTGGCCAGCGCGACGGCTTGGCTGGTCATCAGTGATCTGCTCTCGCGGCGCTTCAGGACGTGAATCCCGCCGCCGGCGCCATCGAGCTGCTGTCGATTTCCCGTTTTCAGGAGGAATTGCGACGCGCCGCGCGGTTTGCTTCCGCTGCGCTTGTCGGGCATCCGCTGGACGCCGCCGTCAAAAAGATCGCAAAGAACCCGGCGTTCTCGCAGTCCCGCCTGCTCAGCCGCGTATTGACGGCTTTGACCTATCAGCGGGGCGAGTTCCGGCGCGCCGAGATCGCCGCCTTCGACGCTGACACGCTCGCCATAGTCATCAATCTCATGAATGCGCACGACGCCGGGACATCGACGCCCGACGAATGGATCGCTGCTGTAGAAGCTGCAAGGGTGGCGGAGGTCGCGGCGGGCAGTTAACTGTAAATGAATCGCCAATCGGCGCAATTGTGCGTAGTATGCGAGCCTCAACAGCTCAAATTACGGCGGATTCGTGAGACACGGAAGCGTTACCTTCAGCGGAAAATCAGGCCAGGCATTCCATTTTCAGGTATGGCCTCTGGGAACGCGGTTCAAAGCGATGGGGGCGGTATATTTCGTGACCCGGCGCGCATACGACAACAGCACCTATCGCCGGGCATGCCACGACGGCATCTATATCGGCCATACCGAAAACCTGGCTGAGGCGCTCACCGCCCACGTGCATTCCGAACGCTTCAAAAAGTTCGGCGCCAATTGCGTTTGTGTCCTCCTGCTCGACGATGAGGAACGGCGTGTTGCCGTCGAGGAAGATTTGCTCGCGGTGCATAGCACGCACTGTAACCACGAAGCGCGGGCCGCGCGGATCTTCGACACGACCGCCTGACAGGCGTTACCGAGCCACTGCGCGCGCTGGCCGAAGCCGAAGCGTCGCTCGAACTGGCGTTCAAGCAGCTTGCGCGGAATTGACGGCGTTATTGCATGTTCGCCGCTTCCAAACTGGCCGCCGCAGCGTTTAACCCCCGGCTTGTGCTTTGACCAGCCGACGCGCAAGCTCAATCGCCATGCGGCGCCACAGTTCAGGATGAAATCGCGCAATCTCGGTAAATCGCTGTTGCGTGATCAGCGCGGCGACTACCGAATCGACCGCGGTCACCGTCGCAGAACGGCCCTTGAAGGGTTCCAGCAGAGCGATCTCGCCGACGTGCATACCGGCGCCAACGGTTGCAATCTCCTGGTTGTTGACGGAAACGGATACCCTGCCGTGCAGCACGAAGTAGAGATCGCTGCCGCGCTCGCCCTGCGAAAAGAGAGGTAGGCCGGGATCGTATTCCCGGACCTGCACGGTAGAGGCGATCTTGTCGGCGATCTCCGTGTTGCCATCGACCAGGAACTGCCCGCGCAGCGCATTGAGCAGCGCGACCCGGCCATCCTTGCCCTGAAAGCGTTCCAGCATGATGCCTCCCTCGAGAGTGCCCAATAGGCGCTCTTAATTCCCGGCGGGGACATCCCGCAGGGTGCTCGAAAGAGAAGACTCGACAGAAAAGTGCTGCGCTCTCGTCGGGGAGAAAGCCAGGGGGATTTACGAGGGGAGTGATCGGGCGACCAAAGTGGAGATTGCCGGCAGCCCTATGACTCGCCCTCGGCAATCTCTCGGTCATGGAGCGTAACGCTCTTTAGACCAGTGACTTTGCGTCCCCGCCTTTCGGTCGGGTTTGCCCTTTTCGAAGCTGAGCAGAACGCGCGCTTTGCGCTTTCCACTCGATGCCCACCATACGATGCGAGCACCGTTCACCCATATGTCATATTTCACGAAGACCGTGACAAAGGGGATGAACGGCACGATCACCGCGACGGACGGTCCCAATTGGCGAAGATCGACCGGCAGAATTTGGCGGCATCAGATCGGGACCGCGCGATGAAAGCAGGCTATGACAGCCGCGCGACTTGCCGTTTAGTCGACTGCCGCGGCGCCGACCACGCTCTTCGGGACGAACTTTGAGAGCCAGCGGTTGCGCAGGATGAGATTCTCCTGCCATACGGTTTCGATATTGGACACCGTCGAAGCTTTCACGGCTTCGGCAGCGAGCAGTGCATCGCGCCATGCGGAAAGATGCGGGAATTTTTCCATGATGCCGAGGCGCCGCAAGCGCTCGATGAAGTTATAGCGCTGGAGAAACGGCGCGTACGCGGCATCGACGAGCGAAAATGACG
>DATFGD010000516.1:0-6629 GCA_035249725.1 Burkholderiales bacterium | reverse complement strand
TCGGAAGGCACATTGGGCGTCGTCACCGAAATCACGCTGCGGCTCTATCCTCAGCCCGAAGCGGTAGCCGCGGCGGTATGTGCCTTTCCTTCGGTGGATGCCGCGGTGCGCACGGTCATACAGACGATACAGCTCGGCGTGCCGATCGCGCGCTGCGAGTTGCTCGATGCGCTGACCATCCAGGCGGTTAACCAGCACAGCAAGCTCGATCTACGCGAAGCGCCGATGCTGTTCTGCGAGTTTCACGGCACCCAGGCGAGCGTCGAGGAGCAATCGCGGACGGTTCAGGGCATCGCGAAAGAACTCGGCGGTCTGGATTTCGAGTGGGCGACGAGGCAGGAAGAGCGCACCCGGCTGTGGCAGGCGCGGCATGACGCCTACCCGGCATGCCGCCGGCTGCGCCCCGGAAACCTCGCGTTCTCCACGGACGTGTGCGTCCCGATTTCGCGGCTTGCCGAGTGCATCGCGGAAACGAACGAGGACATCGCGCGCGCTTCGATGCCGGTCGCGCTCTTCGGTCATGTCGGCGACGGCAACTTCCACCTCGTCGTCCTGATCGATCCTGACAAGCCCGCGGACATCGAGGAAGCGGATGAATTGAACCGGCGCGTCGTCATGCGCGCGCTGCGCATGGGCGGAACGTGCACCGGCGAGCACGGCATCGGCCTCGGCAAGCTCGACTTTCTCGATGCCGAGCACGGTCCGGCGGTTCAGGTCATGGCGGCGATCAAGAAAGCGCTCGATCCGAAAAACATACTGAATCCCGGCAAGATCATCCGTTGCTAGCGGTGCGAGCGCCTTTATTCCCGCTTCTTTTGGGGGGCCTTCGTTCCCGCTTTTTTGGGGGGCCTTCGTTCCCGCTTTTTCACACGCACCAGGGCGAGCGCTGCATCAGCGCCTGGCATTCCGCTGATTTGCGTCGTTCCGGCGTGATGGAGCGCACCGCCTCGTCGCTCTGCACGCGGCGCCAATGATCGCCCCAGGCACGATAAGGCGTCGTGGGCTGCCCGCGCCCCTTCTGCTCCTTGGCGGACCACAAACCATCGCTGTTGAAGCTGAAAACCGGATCCAGATCGGGACGGCTGGACGCGGGCAGGATGGTGTGGTTGATGTTGTCCAGGATGAGCGGCTCGGCGTCGGGCCGTTCGTAATACGCGAGCACCATGTGTGCGCCGGTGAAGGCGCCCTGCCCGCCGCGGCGATACACGGCGTAAACGATGCGCAGCTTCGAATCCGCGACGCCGAGCGCCTTCAGCGTGAAGTACTTGGCGATCGAGAAGTCCTCGCAGTCGCCGCCATCGTTGGCGAGAAACTCGACCGGCTTCGACCAGTAGTCCTCGGCACACCACATCACCGGATCGCAATAAAACGGCGTCCGATGCATGAAGTCGTTCACGAGTTTCAGCTTGCCGGCATCCTCGGCGCTGCGATTGCTGCCTGAGGCGAGCAATTCCTTCCACCCGGTGAGTCGCGCCCGCATCGTGCCGCGCTCGGCGTCGCTGCCAGCAAGGCCTTCGATCAGCTGCCCGATTTTTTCTTCGCTGATGTCGGTCAGATCCGCGGCAGACCAGCTCAGGGCGGCTCCCATCAGCAGAAGCGCAAACGATGCGACCGCAAGCGTTTTTCTTATCATGCGGCGGGCGGCGCGAACTCAATCGCCGGTGGGCGCAATTCGATATTCGATGACGGAGTGCAACGCGCTGAGCGTCTCGGACAAGGCGCGCAGATTGTCGGCTTCGAGCGTGCGCAGCACCATGAGGTACTCGAAATGCTTACCGTCGCCGGTGAGGCGGTAGTTGAGATTGGCGATCGAGAAACCATGTCCCGACACGACGCGGCGCAGTTCGGCCTCCGGCATCGCACCGTTGCGCTGAAAACGCACCATGAAGTGCGCATAGAACTGCGCGGGCATCCGGTCTTCGATCCAGCGAAACGTCGAAAGGGTGCCCAGCGTCAACGCGGTAGCCAGCCCCGCGGGGAAGTAGAAGCCCACGCCGACCAGGATGCCGATCGCGGCGGTGATCCAGATCGAAGCGGCGGTGGTGAGGCCGCGGACCGAAAGGCCCTCTTTCATGATGACGCCGGCGCCGAGGAAACCGATGCCCGTCATGATCCCCTGCGCCATCCGAGTGGGATCCACGACAACGCGCTCCAGCCTGCCGGAGGTGAACCACTGGCTCTCGTATACCGTCACCAGCATGAGGAGTGCCGAGGCCATGCATACGAGCGTATGCGTGCGAAACCCCGCGGGGCGGCCGTGATAGCTGCGCTCCAGTCCGATCAGTCCACCGACCACCACTGCGGCCGCGAGCCGCAGCACGATCTCCAGATATTCGTCGGCCATCTGCTGCTGCCTTCCCTCAAGCGGGATGCCAATGTCACTCCATTTTAGCCCGGGCGCACCCCACATCGCCATGAAATCGATCCCGCACGCCAGGTTAGGGTACGCCCTTCCAAGTGAGATAGAATTTCTCCATGTCGGCCATGGCAGAACCGCTTGCTCCGGATCTTGCGCGGCAGCGTGAGGTCGCGGCTGCGCTGCGTGCCTTCCTCCCCCACGAATCGGTCCTCGCGCACGCGGAAGACGTGAAGCCGTATGAGTGCGACGGGCTGTCGGCCTATCGCCAGTCGCCGATGGTGGTCGCCTTGCCGGAGGACGAAGCGCAGGTTCAGCGGATACTGCGAACCTGCTTCGAGATGCGCGTGCCGGTCGTTGCGCGCGGTGCGGGCACGGGTCTCTCCGGCGGTGCACTCCCGCGCGGCGACGGCGTCCTGCTCTCGCTTGCGAAATTGATGCGCATCCTCGAGATCGATCCACAGGCCCGGACCGCGCGCGTGCAACCGGGCGTGCGCAATCTCGCAATCTCGCAAGCCGCTGTGCCCTACGGCCTCTACTACGCACCCGATCCCTCGAGCCAGATCGCGTGCTCGATCGGCGGCAACGTCGCCGAGAATGCGGGGGGCATGCATTGCCTCAAGTACGGGCTCACGGTCCATAACGTCCTCAAGCTGCGCGCCTGCACGATCGAAGGCGAGCTGCTCGAGATCGGAAGCGACGCGCTCGATTCACCGGGCTACGACCTGCTCGCGCTCATGACCGGCTCCGAGGGCATGCTCGCCGTCATCACCGAAATCACGGTCAAGCTGCTGCCCAGGCCCGAGGGCGCGCAGTGCATACTTGCCGCATTCGATGACATTGCGAAAGCCGGTCAGGCGGTGGCCGCGATTATCGCGGCGGGCATCATTCCCGCGGGGCTGGAGATGATGGACAAGATTACGACGGGCGCGGTCGAGCCCTTCGTCAACGCCGGTTATCCGCTCGATGCAGCAGCGATCCTGCTGTGTGAGTCCGACGGCAACGCCGAAGAAGTGGCGGAAGAGATCGCACGCGTGAAAGCCGTAATGGCGGCGAGCGGCGCAACCGAGGTCCGCGTTTCACAGAGCGAGGCCGAACGCGTGAAGTTCTGGGCGGGCCGCAAGGCCGCCTTCCCCGCCGCGGGCCGCGTGTCGCCGGACTACTATTGCATGGACGGTACTATCCCGAAAAAGGCGTTGCCGCGGGTGCTCAACGAAATTGCGGCGCTATCCGAGGAATACGGGTTGCGCTGCATGAACGTCTTCCACGCCGGCGACGGGAACCTGCATCCGCTCATACTGTACGACGCGAACCGGCCGGGAGAACTGGAACGCACCGAGGAATTCGGCGCTCGGATCCTCAAGCTTTCGATCGACGTCGGTGGAACCATCACCGGTGAGCACGGTGTCGGCGTGGAAAAGATCAACGCGATGTGCGAACAATTCGGCTCAAATGAACTCGAGATGTTCCATGCCGTGAAAGCGGCGTTCGACCCGTATACGCTGCTCAATCCCGGCAAGGCGGTGCCGACGCTGCACCGGTGCGCCGAGTTCGGCCGCATGCACGTGCACGCGGGGCAGGAGAAGTTTCCCGATCTGCCGAGATTTTGATCAGCCTCCTTCTATTCGCCGCCAAGACGCCAAGGCGCCAAGAAAAGACGAAGACTACCCGATTGCCGCTCGCGCTCTGCCTTACCTTACCGGCCGCCGTGACTGTGTATTGCCTCACAGAAGGCGGTATCCTCAGCCAGGGATCTCGCATTTGGTCCACTTGGCGTCTTGGCGTCTTGGCGGCGATCTTCGGTATCTTGGTAGCGCATGTCTGAATTGATCGACCATCTGAGTCACACGATACGCGAGGCGGCAAATGCGCATCGCGCGCTGTGCATACGCGGCGGCGGAACCAAGGACTTCTATGGCGGCGCGACACGCGGGGAGGTTTTCGCCACATCGGGCTACCGCGGCATCGTGGAATACGAGCCGACTGAACTCGTGATCACCGCCCGCTGTGGCACTCCGCTCACCGAAATCGAAGCAGCGCTGAGAGAAAGTGGGCAAATGCTCCCGTTCGAGCCGCCGCACTTCGGCCCCACGGCGACTTTGGGAGGCTGCATCGCCGCGGGGCTTTCCGGTCCGCGCCGCGCATACGCCGGCGCCGTACGGGACTTCGTGCTCGGCGTCCGCATGCTCGACGGCAAGGGAAACGATCTGCGCTTTGGCGGCACAGTCATGAAGAACGTCGCCGGCTACGATGTATCGCGGCTCATGACGGGCGCTCTCGGTACCTTGGGGGTGATACTCGAAGCCTCGCTCAAGGTGCTGCCGCTGCCGGTCGCCGAAACGACGGTGCGCCGCGAGCAGAGCGAATCCGAGGCCATCGCGCTCATGAACGAGTGGGCGGGCAAGCCGCTTCCGATCTCCGCGACCTGCCACGTCGGCAACCATTTATATGTGCGGCTCTCGGGTGCGGCGGCCGCGGTGCGCGCTGCGCGAGTGAAGATCGGCGGCGAGGAAATCACGGACGGGGCGGCATACTGGCGTGCGGTGCGCGAGCAGTCGCTGGATTTTTTTCAGGCACCGCAAGCGCTCTGGCGGCTGTCGGTCAAGCCGACGACACCGCCGCTCAATCTGCCGGGACCGCAGCTCATCGAGTGGGGCGGCGCGCTGCGCTGGCTCAAGTCCGATGCCGACGCGGATACTGTGCGTGCAGCGGCGCGCTTCGGTGGCGGGCACGCCGTTCTTTTTCGCGGCGGCGATCGGAGCGCGGAGCGTTTTCATCCGCTGTCGCCCGCGCTCGAAACAATACACCGGCGGCTCAAGCAAAGCTTCGACCCGGCCGGCATCCTGAATCCCGGGCGTCTGTACGACGGCATGTGAGCAGAACCTATGGCCAATAACTTTCTCGAACAACTGGTCGCCGAATGGTACGAATACAAAGGCTACTTCGTGCGACGCAACGTGCCGGTCGGCCGGCGGGCGCGCGGCGGATATGAATCGGAACTCGATGTCGTCGCGTTCAATCCGACGCTACGCCACCTGGTACACGTCGAACCGTCACTCACCGCAGAAAGCTGGGAAAAACGCGAACGGCTCTTCAGAACGAAGTTCGAGGCGGGCAAGAAATACATCCCGGACCTCTTCGATGGTTTCGACGTGCCACCCGACATCGAGCAGATCGCCATCCTCGTCTTCGCGAGCAAGAGCAACCACCCGACGCTCGGCGGCGGCAAGGTGCTGCTGATCTCGGATCTCATGCGCCAGATCATGGAAGATCTGGGCGACAAGAAACTCCTCTCCAATCCCGTGCCGGAGCATCATACGATCCTGCGTACGCTGCAGTTCGTCATCGAGTACCGCAAAAAAGTCTTCGATACGCTGCGCTAGCGCAGCCCATATGGAAACCCACCTCGCCGATTTCATCCGGGACACGCCGGAAGGCCGCGAAGCCGACGCGATCCTGCGCCGCTGCGTGCATTGCGGCTTCTGCACCGCGACCTGCCCCACCTATCAATTGCTCGGCGACGAACTCGACAGCCCGCGCGGGCGCATCTATCTCATGAAGCAGATGCTGGAAGGCGCCCCGGTCACTGCCCGCACCCAACTGCATCTCGACCGCTGCCTGACCTGCCGCGCCTGTGAGACGACCTGCCCGTCGGGTGTGGAATACGGGCGGCTCGTGGACATCGGTCGCGCCATCGTCGAATCGCGTGTGCCGCGCACGCGCATGGAGGCGCTGAAGCGGCGGGCGCTGCGCGCGGTAATTCCGCATCGGGCAATGTTTGGATCGCTACTGCGGCTCGGGCAGCTCGTGCGTCCCGTGCTGCCGGCGAGCCTGAGACAAAAGGTGCCGCCCAAAAGCGCAGCAGTGAAGCCGTGGCCTGAACACGTGCACCCGCGAAAGATGCTCGTGCTGGACGGCTGCGTGCAGCCGGGCCTTGCGCCCGCCACCAACGTCTCTGCGGCACGCGTGTTGGACCGCCTTGGCATTACGCTCGTGCGTGCGCCGAGTGCAGGTTGCTGCGGCGCCGTTTCGTTTCATCTCAACGCGCACGACGAAGCGCTCGACTACATGCGCCGCAACATCGATGCGTGGTGGCCCGAAGTGGAGCAAGGCGCGGAAGCGATCGTGATGACCGCGAGCGGTTGCGGGGTGATGGTCAAGGACTATGGGCACGCGCTGGCGCACGATCCGGCCTATAAAGAGCGTGCGGAGCGCATTTCGGAGCTGACGAAAGATATCAGCGAAGTCATCGCGGCGGAACGCGATAGCCTCA